>NZ_JBYSWF010000063.1:0-46692 GCF_058780865.1 Pseudomonas sp. GP01-A4 | reverse complement strand
AGGTCGTTAACGATGACGCGGGCATTCTGGATGAACGCGGCGCTCTCAGGTTTTTCGCGAGCAAGCCCGCTCCCACATAAAAGCAGATCTGTTTTCGCTCTGGTCTTTGCTTTTGCTTTTAACACTCAAGCCGGCCGGGAGGCCGCTGTGCTCTTGATTTTGATCTGACTGCCCCATTCATCCCAAGGCCGAACGCAGGCAGTGCGGAGCAGCCAACCTGCAACCACAGCCCCATCACCCGAGCCAAGGATTGGCCGCCAAATGCTCCCGCTCAAACGCCTCGATCTGCTCACTGCGCTGCAACGTCGTGCCAATAGCATCCAACCCCAACAACAACGCAGTCTTGCGCAACGTATCGATCTGGAACGCAATCACCTGCCCGTCCGCCAAAAGAATCTCCTGCGCCTCAAGGTCCACACTGATCTGCGCCTGCTCAGGCTGACTCACCATCTGCCCCAACCGCTGCAACACCGCCTCCTCCAGCGTGATCAACAACACCCCGTTACGCTGGCAGTTATCATAGAAAATCCCCGCAAAGCTGCTGCCGATCAACGCGCGGATGCCCATCTGCTTCAGGCCCCACACCGCATGCTCCCGGCTGGAACCACAGCCGAAGTTCGGCCCCACTACCATAAAGCTCGCGCCCTGCCAGGCCGGCTGGTTCAGCACAAACTGCGGGTCAGGCTCACCCGAGGGCAAAAAGCGCAAATCAAAGAACAACCCGCGGTCCAGCCCGTTGCGGTCGATGCCCTTGAGAAACTGCTTGGGCATGATCACGTCGGTGTCGATATTGGCCGCCAGCATCGGCGCCGCCTTGCCGGTGATCCGAGTGAAGGGTTGCAAGCTCATGTGCGGTCTCCAAAGTGGCGAATATCCGTCAGCCGGCCAGTGATGGCCGCAGCGGCGACCATGGCCGGGCTCATCAGGTGCGTGCGGGCACCCGCGCCCTGGCGGCCTTCGAAATTGCGGTTGGTGCTGGAAGCGCAGCGGTCGCCCGGCTCCAGCACGTCGTCGTTCATCGCCAGGCACATCGAGCAGCCCGACTGGCGCCATTCAAACCCGGCGTCGATAAAGACCGCGGCAAGGCCTTCGGCTTCGGCCTGGTCACGCACTTCGGTGGAGCCCGGCACGATCATCGCCCGCACATGGTCGGCCACGTGCTTGCCGCGCACCACGCTGGCGGCATCGCGCAGGTCTTCGATGCGGGCGTTGGTGCAGGAGCCGATAAACGCGTGGCTGATCACAATGTCGCTCAACGGCATGCCCGCTTCCAGGCCCATGTAGTTCAAGGCACGGCGCATGTCCTGGCGCAGGATCAGGTCGCTGATGTCTTGCGGGTCCGGCACGCGGGCACCGATGGGCGCGGCCTGGTCGGGGCTGGTGCCCCAGGTGACCATCGGCTCAAGGGCGCTGGCATCCAGCTGCACTTCGAGGTCGAACACCGCGTCGGCATCCGAGTGTAGTTGGCGCCAGCCCACCAGGGCGCGTTCCCACAACTCGCCCTTCGGCGCGCGTGGCTTGCCCTTGAGGTAGGCGAAGACTTTTTCATCCGGCGCCATGAACGCTCCACGTGCGCCGGCTTCCACCGCCATGTTGCAAATGGTCATGCGCGCCTCGACGCTCAAGGCATCGATGGTCGACCCACAAAACTCAATGGCGTAGCCGGTGGCTCCCGAAGCGCCGATCTTGCCGATCAGCGCCATGATCACGTCCTTGGAGGTCAGCCCACGGGCCAGTTCGCCGTCCACGGTCACACGCAGGCTTTTCAGACGCTTGTAGACCAGGGTTTGCGAGGCCAGCAAATGCTCGATTTCCGAAGTGCCAATGCCAAAGCCGAACGCGCCCAAGGCACCGTAGGTGGTGGTGTGGCTGTCGCCGGCGGCGATCACCATGCCCGGCAGGATAAAACCCTGTTCCGGGGCGATCACATGTTCGATGCCCTGGCGCTTGTCGAGGATATCCAACAGCTCGATCCCGAAATCCCGGCAGTTTTCCGCCAGGTACGACACCTGGCGCGCGCCGCCCGCATCCGGCATGGTCGCGATGCGCTTGGGCGTGGTGGGGTTCACATGGTCGACCACCGCCAACGCCGTACCGGGCCGCCACACACCACGGCCCGCCTCGCGCAAGCCGCTGAAAGCTTGCGGGCTGGTGTATTCATTGATCACCTGGCGGTCGATGTACAGCAGCACATGGCCCTGGTCATCCAGGCGGCACACCGTGTGGGAATCGATGTGTTTGTCGTAGAGGGTTCTGGCAGAAGTCATTATGGGGCTCGCTCAACGGTATGACCCCATCATAGGCAGCGCCCCCGCCCCATCAATCCCGCCTTGGTGATGGCTCGGAACATGTTTCGTGTTGCATGAATGCGTATCTGAAACATTTACTTTCATATCCGCCTTAGGGTTTTGTGTTTCTCATCCGTCTTAACTTAGATACAGCCGCTCGCGTCAGCAAAAGCTACGGGTGGCGTTTTCCGGGCCTTTACCGCCTCCCTCCGATCAAGACCCTCATTCACATGTCGAAGAAGTCACGCTCAAAACTCTGGTTTCTCGTGCACAGCTGGCTGGCATTGCCCATCTGGTTCTTTGTGCTGATCGTCTGCGTCACCGGCACCCTGGCGGTGGTCAGCCAGGAGATCGTCTGGCTGGCCAACCCGGACATCCGCGCCAGCAAGCCGTCGGACGATGCCGAACCGCTCACCTACGACCAGGTGATCGGCGCCATCAAGCGCGCCGAACCCCAGGTGATCGTCGAATCCCTGAGCCGCCCGGACGAATCGCACTTCGCCCTCAGCGCCGACCTCAGCTACCCCGACGGGCGCTCGCTGGAGGTCTACGTCAACCCATACACCGGGGTGATCCAGGGCATCAGCCCATCGTTCAACTTCCAGCAATTTACCCGTGCCCTGCATGGCTGGTGGCTGGTGCCTTTCACCAATGGCTACAGCTGGGGCTGGTACCTGGTCTCGCTGCTGGGCTTGCCGCTGCTGGCCTCGCTGGTCACCGGCCTCGTGGTCTACAAGCGTTTCTGGAAAGGTTTTTTCAGGCCGACCCTGCGCATTCGTCACGGTGCGCGGATTTTCTGGGGCGACTTCCACCGGCTGAGTGGCATCTGGTCGATCTGGTTTATCGCGGTGATTTCCATCACAGGCACCTGGTTCCTGATCCAGGCGATCCTGGGTGATAACCAGATCACCATTTCCAGCGAGCCGATCGTCCCGGCGATTGCCCGCGACAAAGTGCCGATGTCCGCCCCGGGCGTACCGGCGCCCATGATTCCCCTGGACGAGGCGATCAACATCGCCACCCAGCGCATTCCCGGGCTTGAGGCCAGCTTCGTGAGCCTGCCCAGCAACGCCTACAGCCACCTGCGCATCGGCGGGCGTGGCTGGTACCCGCTGATGTTCCAGACCGCGGAAATCAACCCGTACAACGGCGAAATCGCCGCCTCGCACCTGCTGTCCGACCGTTCGGCCCTGGAGTTCGTCACCGAATCCATGCGCCCGTTGCACACCGGGGACTTTGGCGGGATCTGGATCAAGCTGATCTGGGCCTTCTTCGGCCTGGTGCTGAGCATGATGGTCTTGAGCGGCTTGCTGATCTGGACCAAACGCACGGCGCTGGCCACCCTCAATGCGCTGAAACGCGAAGCCAAGGCAGCCCGTCAACCGGCGAAAACCCAGGCCTTGCAGGCTGAGACCACGGAGGCCAACCCATGAACAAGGCCATGACGGTTCAACCCCCCTCGCCCCTGCGGGCCTTCTGGCTCAAATGGCGCTTCCACATCAATATCCTGCTGTTGCTGGTGCCCCTGGGCTTCATGCCCAAGTACTTTGCCGACGCGGCACTGTTTCGCGGCGACAGCGGCCTGGGCGAACGGGAGATCGGCGAAGTACAGGTCGGCCCCTGGAGCCTGAAGCTCGCCGAGCTACGCAACGAGCCGCCGCGCCCGGACCCGGCAGGCCCGATGAAATCCTTCAACGCTGCCCTGTGTGCCACGTGCATCGACCAGGTCAAGGCGACCTACCTGCGTATCGGCAAGCCCCGCAGCCTGCGGGCGGCCGGGGTGATTTTCTTCGGCACCCCATACCGCATGGGCGCCGCGTTGCCGATCCCTGAGCGCACCCCGCTGGACGCCGAAGTGTGGATCACCATGGAAGGCTGGGACGGCGCCATGCACCAGGCCTCCATTCCCTTGAGCCAGGCATCGCCGGCCACCATCGACTGGCTGAAAAAACGAGGAGTTAAACCATGACTTTGCCGCAACTGGCCCGCACCGTTGGCGCGCTGATCCTCAGTGCCGGTTTCAGTACCGTCGCCCTCGCCCACAACCCGATGTGCGAATGCAAGGAAATCGCCGGCGAGCAGATCCAGTGCACCGGTGGTTTCTCCGATGGCAGCGGTGCCCCCGGCGTGACCCTGGATGTGATCGGCTACGACGAGACCATCCTGGTGCCCGGCAAGCTGGGAGAAGACTCGAAGCTGACCTTCAAGAAACCCTCCGCCGAGTTCTACGTGTTGTTTGATGCCGGCCCCGGCCACGTGGTGGAAATCGACCAAGCGGATATCCAGCCCCAATGAGCCGTACAACCCAAGTCGTGCGCCCGGCCGGTGCCGGGCACGAAACCCTGTATGTCCTGCTGTTGTGCCTGATCATCCTCGCCGTTGCCGGCACGGTGGTGGCCTTGCGCGGTGAAAGCCAGGAGATCGCCGCCGTGCCCAGCCACCAACTGGACGCCCGCCGCGACCTCAGCGCCGCCGAGCAAGGCATCTACGCCGACCTGCGGGTGACCCTGGATGAAATCCACTTGCTGCAGGAGGAACACAGCGCTCTGCCGACGCCTGAACAGCTGGCCGAAGAGGGCTTCGCGCCCTTCGCCCAGGACGCCAGTTCGGTGAGCCGTGGCGACCACCGCTGGCAGTTGCTGGACGCGGCCTATCTGGGCCTGAGCCAGACGCCGGACCTCAGCGGTTCGCTGTTGATGCGCATCCGCGGCGCCGAGCCGGATATCTGGCTCAACCGCAGCGCCCACCTCACCGCCCCCACCGACCTCACTGACCAGGCGCTGATCAGCGCGGGCTGGCAGCAGGTAGTCGCGCAATTCGATGCCGGTGTCACCCGCCAGCATCGTCACTGAATTCACGTTGCAGCCGAGAGAAGACCATGTCTATTTCATCTCCATTATTACGTCTGGTGCTGGTCGGCCTGATCACCGTGCTGCTGGCCCCGTTCGCCAGTGCCGACCCGGCAAAGCGCCTGCGCATCGGCATCACCCTGCACCCGTATTACAGCTACGTCGCCAATATCGTCGGCGACAAGGCTGAAGTTGTCCCGCTGATTCCGGCCGGTTTCAATCCCCATGCCTACGAACCCCGCGCCGAAGACATCAAACGCATCGGCACCCTTGATGTGATCGTGCTCAACGGCGTCGGCCATGACGATTTCGCCGACCGCATGATCGCCACCAGCGAGCGCCCGGACATCCCGGTGATCGAGGCCAACGCCAACGTGCCGCTGCTGGCCGCCACCGGCAACGCTGCGCGCGGTGCGGGCAAGGTGGTCAACCCGCACACCTTCCTGTCCATCAGCGCCTCGATTGCCCAGGTGAACAACATTGCCCGGGAACTGGGCAAGCTCGACCCGGACAACGCCAAGACCTACACCCAGAACGCCCGCGCCTACGGCAAGCGCCTGCGCCAGATGCGCGCCGACGCCCTGGCCAAGCTCACCAGCGCGCCCAACCCCGACCTGCGGGTGGCCACCGTGCACGCGGCATATGACTACCTGCTGCGGGAATTCGGCCTGGAAGTCACCGCCGTGGTGGAACCGGCCCACGGCATCGAGCCGAGCCCCAGCCAGTTGAAGAAAACCATCGACCAACTGCGGGAACTGGACGTGAAAGTGATCTTCTCGGAGATGGATTTCCCGTCCAGCTACGTCGACACCATCCAGCGTGAGTCCGGGGTGAAGCTGTACCCGCTGTCGCATATTTCCTATGGCGACTACAGCGCGGAAAAATACGAAGTGGAAATGACCGGCAACCTCAACACCGTGGTGCGGGCGATTCAGGAGTCCGGGGCATGACGGCGGCTGAACACCTGAGTGTGGCCAGCGTTGGCCCGACCCTCGACTTCGATAACGTCGCGCTGACCCTGGGCCGTACGGTGATCCTCGATGCAGTGAGTTTCCAGGTGCAGCCCGGCAGCATCCATGCGCTGGTGGGCCCCAACGGCGGCGGCAAAAGCTCGCTGATCAAGACCCTGCTGGGGCAAACGCCGCACCAGGGCCAGTTGAGCCTGCATTGGCCGGATGCACCCGGCACCATCGGCTACGTGCCCCAGGCGCTGGAGTTCGACCGGGGCTTGCCGATGACCGTCGACGATTTCATGGCCGCGATGTGCCAGCGGCGTCCGGCGTTTCTCGGGCTGTCCAAACATTACGCCGCCGCGATTGGCGACGCACTGGAACGGGTCGGCATGCAGGACAAGCGCAAGCGGCGCATGGGTGCGCTGTCTGGCGGTGAACGCCAGCGGGTGCTGTTGGCCCAGGGCTTGATCCCGGCACCGCAATTGCTGGTGCTGGACGAACCGATGTCGGCGCTGGACGAAGCCGGGATCCAGGTGTTCGAGCGGCTGCTGAACGACTGGCGCCAGGCCGGGATCACCGTGCTGTGGATCGAACACGACCTGGAAGCCGTCGGCCGCCTGGCCGATCGCGTCACCGGCCTGAACCGCCGTGTGCTGTTCGACGCCACGCCGAAAGAAGCACTGACCCCGGACCGCCTGCTGACCCTGTTCTCCACCCACCCACGGAGCCCGGCCTTATGAGCTATGAAGCCTTTCGCCTGATGGTCCAGGGCTGGGCGTCTTCCGGGTATCTGCCGGAAGCGCTGGCCTATGGATTTGTAGTCAACGCCCTGCTCGCCGGCCTGCTGATCGGCCCGGTGCTGGGCGGTTTGGGCACCCTGGTGGTGGTCAAGCGCTTTGCGTTCTTTTCCGAAGCCGTGGGCCATGCCGCACTGACCGGCGTGGCCGTGGGCATTCTGCTGGGGGAACCCTACACCGGGCCTTACGGCAGCCTGTTCGGCTACTGCCTGCTGTTCGGGATCCTGCTCAACTACCTGCGCAACCGCACCGGCCTGGCGCCGGACACGCTGATCGGCGTATTCCTCTCGGTGTCCCTGGCCCTGGGCGCGAGCCTGCTGCTGATTCTGGCGGGCAAGATCAACGTGCACATTCTCGAAAACGTGCTGTTCGGCTCGGTGCTGACCGTCAACGGCAATGACCTGTTGGTGCTGGCGATTGTCGGCGCGCTGGTGATGGCCCTGGCCCTGCCACTGTACAACCGCATCATGCTCGCCAGCTTCAACCCGCAGTTGGCGGCGGTGCGCGGGGTGGCGGTGAAGACCCTGGACTACCTGTTCGTGATCCTGGTGACCCTGATCACCGTGGCGGCGGTCAAGGTCATCGGCGCGATCCTGGTGGGTGCGTTGCTGGTGATTCCGGCGGCCGCCGCACGCCTGTTGAGCCAGTCGCTCAAGGGCTTCTTCTGGATCTCGGTGGTGATCGCCACCGTCAGCACCCTGTGCGGGATCCTGCTGCCGATCATCTTCGACCTGCCGATTCCGTCCGGTGCCGCGATCATCCTGGTAGCCGGTATCGCCTTCGCCCTCGCCGCCATCGCCCGCGGCACGGTCCCCAGCCTGAAAGGGAATCTTGGATAATGCGCCCGATGTTTCGACCACTGCTTCTGGCCCTGGCCATTGCCACACCGGCATTTGCCGCCGACGGCGTCAAGCCGCTACAGATCACCGCCAACCAAGGCGTTGGCCATGCTGCCTTGAACCAGGCCAAGGCGACAAAACCGGTGAAAGTCCTCGCCGCCTTGCCGATCACCTATGGCTTGGCGCAGGTGTTGCTCAAAGGCACTGATGTGCAGCTTGAGCGCGCGGCACCGGCCAACCTGCCCGGCTCGCGGCAAGTCGCCTATTTCACCGGGCGCGGCGCGCAGGCGCTGAACACCCTGGCGCTGGACGCCGATGCGGCCATCGGCCTGCGCTCGCTGTGGCCCGACGACCCGCTGTACCCGGTGGCCCGGCGCAGCAATATCCGCATCGTCGAAGTCGACGCCGCGCGCCCGGTGGACGGCGGCTTGCCGGGGATTGCCGTGCAGCCGGGCGCCACCGACGGCCTGAACAGCCAGCCGTGGCAAGCCAGCAACAACATGGGGCGCATGGCCGATGTGATGGCCGCCGACCTGAGCCGCCTGGCGCCCGAGGCCAAGCCGCAGATCGAAGCCAACCTGGCCGCGCTCAAGCAACGCCTGCTCAAGCTCACCGCCGACAGCGAAGCGCGACTGGCCAAGGCCGATAACCTGACGGTGGCCAGCTTGAGCGATCACTTTGGTTATCTCGTCAGTGGCTTGAACCTGGAGCTGGTCAGCACCGATGCAAGGGCGGATACCGAGTGGACACCCGAGGCGTTGCAGCAACTGAGCGAAGGCTTGAAGGAGAATGAGGTGGCCGTGGTGCTGCATCACCGCAAGCCAAGCGATGCAGTGCAGGCGGCGGTCACGGCGGGCGGGGCGAAGTTGCTGGTGCTGGGCACCGATGGCGCCGACCCGGTGGCGGAACTGGAAGGCAATGTGGATCAGGTGATCAAGGCGCTGTAACGCGCCTCTCACCGGCGAAACACAGTAAATGTGGGAGCGGGCTTGCTCGCGAATGCGGTGTGACAGTCAACACATACGGTGACTGAAACAACGCCTTCGCGAGCAAGCCCGCTCCCACATTTGAGTCGGTGTTATGCCCGAGGTCCGGGTCAGCCGGCAAGTGCCTGGCTATCCATCTTCTGGCGCAGGCTCAGCGGGCGCATGTCGGTCCACACTTCTTCGATGTAGGCCAGGCACTCTTTCTTCATCCCGCTCTTGCCCACGGTGCGCCAGCCTTCCGGCACGGCCTTGTAGTCGGGCCAGATGGAATATTGTTCTTCATGGTTGACCACTACCTGAAACAGGATGTCTTCGCGGTCGAATACTGAGGTCATTGCTGTTCTCCGTCGGTGTAAGGCTGGCTGCGCACCACGCACAGCTGATGTAAGAAGGAACGTGCCAGCCCGATAAAAAATTAGAGGCTGGTGACTGACGCCGCCAGGGCGCGACCAAAAATCTCGGCCACACGGTCGATTTCTGCGGCAGTAATCACCAGCGGCGGCAGGAAGCGCACGACGCTGCCGTGTCGCCCGCCCAGTTCGAGAATCAACCCGCGCTTGAGGCATTCACGCTGCACCAGCGGCGCCAGTTGGCGATGCACCGGCGGGTGGCCCTGGGCATCAGGCGCACCGGCGGGGTCCACCAGTTCCACACCGAGCATCAGCCCACGGCCACGAATGTCTCCCAACTGCGGGAAGTCGCGCTGCAGGATGCGCAGGTGTTCGCCGAGGCGCTCGCCCATGGCGGCCGCGTGGGCGGGAATGTCGTGGTCCTTGAGGTAACGCATCACCGCCGAGCCGGCCGCCATGGCCATCTGATTGCCACGGAAGGTCCCGGCATGGGCGCCCGGCAACCAGGTGTCGAGCCAGTCGCGATACACCACCACCGCCAGTGGCAGGCTGCCGCCGATGGCTTTGGACAGCACGACCACGTCCGGGACAATGCCGGCATGTTCGAAGGCAAACATCTTGCCGGTGCGACCAAAGCCGCTCTGGATTTCGTCAACGATCAGCGCCACACCAGCCTGCTCGGTAATGCGCCGCAGGCCGCGCAGCCAGTCGAGATCAGCCGGGATCACACCGCCCTCGCCTTGCACCACCTCGACGATCACCGCCGCCGGCAGCAATACACCGGCCTCGGGATCGTTGAGCAGGTTTTCCAGATAATGCAGGTTGACCTTGACCCCTTCCGCGCCGCCCAGCCCGAACGGGCAACGGTAGTCGTACGGGAATGGCAGGAATTGCACGCCATTGCCGAGCAAGGCGCCCAGTGGCTTCTTCGGCCCCAGGCTGCCCATCAGGCTCAGGGCGCCTTGGCTCATGCCGTGATAACCGCCCTGGAATGACAACACCGTGCTCCGCCCGGTGGCGGTGCGCACCAGTTTCAGCGCGGCCTCCACCGCATCGGTGCCGGTGGGGCCGCAGAACTGGATCTTGGCTTCCTGCGCCAGCGCCGGCGGCAGCAGGCCGAACAGGTCCTGCACGAATTGGTCCTTGACCGGCGTGGTCAGGTCCAGGGTGTGCAACGGCAATTCATCGCTCAGCACCTGGCGAATGGCATCGATCACCACCGGGTGGTTGTGCCCCAGCGCCAGGGTGCCGGCCCCGGCCAGGCAATCGATAAAGCTGCGGCCTTCGACGTCCTCGACATAGATCCCGCGGGCGCGCTTGAGCGCCAGGGGAATGCGCCGTGGGTAGCTGCGGGCATTGGATTCCTGCTGGCGCTGGCGGGCCAGCAGCGGGGTTTCATCGAACTGGTAAAGCGTTTCCGCAGGGACCGCCTGGGTCTCTTCGATACGGCTGGTAGCGACTGACATCTCTCGATCCCTCAATACGCTGATGATGGTGACCAAACTGCCCACCCGTTGGCGCCAGGCCCAAGGGCCGCGCACGGATTTCCTGTTCTGGAAACGCATCAGCGAAGGGAGGATTTACACCTGTGGTCGTTAAAAACAGCTTTAGCGGATTTACCCGGCCACCCCGGTGTATTTTTCATTCAACGCATACAGGATCGCGCAGGTCTGCGCATCCAGCCGCCCGCTGTAGTCAGAGGGCCGAAAATGCATCTGGAACGCACGGACACGTTGCTGGAAACCCAGGCGATTTTTCGCCGGGGCATAACCGTAGCGCTGGAACGCCCGCTCCACCTCAACCTCTGGCGGCAGGCCGATGTCGAACCGACGTTGATAGGCCATCTTGGCCACCTCTTCATACCAGGCTCCCACGCCCGCCTCGAACAGGTAGCGCCATGGCAAGCGGGGGCCGGGGTCGCTCTTGCGCCAATAGGCAATGTCGGAATGCCCGAGGATGTCGGTAGGACCGATCGCCGGGTAACGCACCTGAATGTCACGAATCAAAGCGATCAACACGTCAATCTGCTCTGCGCCATAGGCCGGGAAGGTCAACACACCGGCGTCATCCCGGGCCTGGTTGACGATTTCAATGCCGATGGAGCGGCTGTTGAGGTTATCGCGCCCGGCCCAGTGGCTGGTGCCGGCGTGCCAGGCGCGTTGCGCTTCGTCCACCAGGCGAAATACCCGCAACTCGTCATAGCCGGCGGCGCGGTAGCTGGCGTCATGGGGGTCGGCCAACAGGTAGTGGGCACTGAAACCGTCGCGGGTCAGTGCACGCAATGACGAGGCAAAGGGCGCGGCGGTGTAATGCACAATCACCTGGCGCACGGCCTGGCCATTGCGCTCATTGAAGTCGTTTGCGGGATACGTGGAATCGATAACCAACATAGGGGCTGTCCTTTTCAACACAGGCCGAGTCATTCAGCCGGTTCAAACACAAAAAAATGACCGCCATCCTGAAGCGTTGCGCTTGAGGATGGCGGTAGCTATGTGTGCTGTGAAAAGAAGGTTTCAGCGCCGCAATGGCATGCCCAGGTCGACGCGCATGCCATCGGCCTGGCTGTCGAATTTCAGGGAGCACGAGCAGCGCTGCACGATGGCCTGGACGATCGCCAACCCCAGGCCGCAACCCGGGCTGTTGCCGTTGCGCCAGAAGCGCTGGGTCAAGTGTTGCAAGTCTTCGCTGGAAATCGGCGCGCCATGGTCACGCACCCGGAACACCACATTGTCGCCAGCGCTGGACACACTCAGTTCCACCCGGGTATCGGCCGGGGTGTGGCGCAGCGCGTTGTCCAGCAGGTTGCGCAGGGCCGCGACGGCCAGGCCCACCGGCATTTCCAAAGGTTTTTCGGACAAACCGTCTGCCAGGATCAGGTCAATACGCTGATTGTCGCCGCCGTTGGCATCCTGGATCGCCAGTTGCGCAACTTGTTCGGCACTCGATTGCAGGCCGTCATCAAACGACAGGCTGCCTTCGACCCGCGCCAGCAGCAGCAACTGCTCAAGGGTGCGGTGCAAGCGGTCGGCGCCCTCTTCAGCGTGGGCCAGGGACTGGTCACGGGCGGCGCCTTCGGTCATGCGCGCCACTTGCAGGTGGGTCTTGATCGCGGTCAACGGGCTGCGCAATTCGTGGGCCGCGTCACCGGTCAAGCGGCGTTCGCGTTCGATGGTCTTGGCGATGCGTTGCAGCAACTGGTTCTGGGTGTCGAGCAGTGGCTTGAGTTCGCTGGGCAGCGGGCTGATCTGCAACGGTTCGAGGGAGTCGGCACTGCGGCGCATCAAGGCGTCACGCATGCGGTTGAGCGGCAACAGGCTCTGGCCGATCCCCAGCCACAACAGGCACAGGCAGCCCAACAATGCCACGCCCACCGGCACCGAGGCGGCCAGCAGGATCGACAGGTTCAACGCTTCACGCTCCACCTGCCGGTCGGCGGTGGTGATAAACAAATCGCCACGGGACAGGGTAAAGCTGCGCCAGCCCACGCCATCAATCATCTGGTCGCGAAAGCCGCTCTTGCGCGACTCCAGGCCCTGGTCCGGCGTGGTGTGGCTGCGGGCCAAAACCACGCCGCGCAAGGAACTGACCTGGCACGCCATACCGCCTGGCACGTTCAATTGTTCGGCGCTGAAGTGCGCGCCCTCCCCCGTGCTGGAAAGGCCGGGCATCTGCTCCATCAGCCCCGCCACCATGCGTGCCGACGCCACCAGGCGCTGGTCGAGAGAAAACATCATCTGGTTGCGCAGGTCGTTGAGCATCCACGCGGCGGCCAGGACCCAGATCAGCACGAAAGCTGCGCCGAGCTTGAAGGTCAGCCGCAGGCGCAGGCTCATCACGAAGCGTCCTCTCCACCGTCAGCCGGGCCCAGGCGATAGCCCAGGCCGCGCACGGTTTCGACGATGCCGTTGCCGAGTTTGCGCCGCAGGTGGTGGATGTGCACGTTGAGGGCGTTGCTTTCCAGTTCGTCGTTCAGGCCGTAGACGCTGTCCTTGAGCTGCTCGCTGGAGAGCACCCGGCCGCGGTTCTGCAACAGGGCCTGCAACAGCGCCTGCTCGCGGCGGGACAGGTCCACCGACTCACCGCCCAGCAACGTTTCGCGGCTGCTGGGGTTGTAGGTCAGGCGCCCGTGCTCGATCAGGTTGACGCTGCGGCCGGCTACCCGGCGCAACAGGGTGTGCAGGCGTGCGGCGAGTTCGCGCAGGTCGAAGGGCTTGAGCAGGTAGTCGTCGGCACCGGCCTGCAGGCCGTCGACGCGGTTGGTCACCGAATCCCGTGCGGTCAGGATCAGCACTGGAATCTCCAGGCCCTGGCTGCGCAGTTGCTGCAACAGCTTCAAGCCGTCTTCATCCGGCAGGCCGAGGTCGAGTACCATCACGTCGAATTCCGCCACCTTGAGCATCGCCCGGGCAGCCGCAGCCGTGCCGACGCGCTCGACCGTCAGGCCCTGGGCGCTGAGCCCGGCAACAATGCCGCTGGCGATCAGCTCGTCGTCTTCACAGACCAGTACGTGCATGGTGAACCCTTTGCAAAATGTGAGGGTGATTAAAAAGGCAGTGGATTAAGCGTGCATTATGCCGCCAACGCCAAGAATCCCGGATAATCGCTTCTTTCTAGGATAGCCCGGTTAATCATCGGTTAATCAACGCCACACATTGTGTGTCCCACTTGCTTCGAACTAAGGCTTGATCATGCGGCATCTGTTTATCTTTCTGCTGGTAGTGTTTGCTGGATTCACCCAGGCCGCGCCTGGCAACAATCCATTCGAGACCAAACCCGACTTCCTCCCGGTGGACAAAGCCTTCACCTTTACCTCCGAGCGTCTGGCCTCCGGCGAAACCCAGTTGTATTGGCAGATTGCCGACGGTTACTACCTGTACCAGCAGCGCATGAAATTCGATGGCCTGGCCGAAAAGCCGACGTTGCCCCAGGGCGAAGCCCACAGCGACGAGTTCTTTGGCGAGCAGCAAGTCTATCGCCAGGGCCTGGAAGTGAAGATTCCCGCTGGCGCCACCGGCCAGGTCAAGCTCGGCTGGCAAGGCTGCGCCGATGCCGGCCTGTGCTACCCGCCGCAATCGATCACCGTGGACCTGGGCGGCAACCCTGCCGTCGCCGCCACCGGCCAGGCCCAGGACCAAAGCCTGGCCAGCGGCCTGCAACAACGCAGCCTGGGCTGGAGCCTGCTGGTGTTCTTCGGCCTGGGCCTGCTGCTGGCCTTCGCCCCGTGTTCCCTGCCGATGTTGCCGATCCTCGCCGGCCTTGTGGTCGGCAGCGGCGCCAGCCCACGGCGCGGCTTTGCCCTGGCCGCCAGCTACGTGGTGTGCATGGCGCTGGTGTATGCCGCGCTCGGTGTATTGGCTGCGCTGCTCGGCGGCAACCTCGCCGCCCTGCTGCAAACCCCGTGGATCCTCGGCAGCTTCGCTGCGTTGTTTGTGATTCTCGCCCTGCCGATGTTCGGCTTCTTTGAACTGCAACTGCCGGCCTTCCTGCGCGATCGCCTGGACAACGTCAGCCGCAACCAAAGCGGCGGCAGCCTGGTAGGCGCCGGCGTGCTCGGCGCCCTGTCCGGCTTGCTGGTGGGCCCGTGCATGACCGCGCCCCTGGCCGGCGCGCTGTTGTACATCGCCCAAAGCGGCAACGCCCTGCACGGCGGCCTGATCCTGTTTGCCATGGGCATCGGCATCGGTGTGCCACTGTTGCTGCTGGTGACCGTGGGCAACCGCTTCCTGCCCAAGCCTGGCACCTGGATGAATATCCTCAAGGGCATCTTCGGTTTCCTGTTCCTCGCCACCGCCGTGCTGATGATTCGCCCGGTGGTCGGTGAAACCCTGTGGCTCGGCTTGTGGGGTGTGCTGGCGCTGGTCATGGCCTACTGCGGCTGGCGCCTGGCCCGCGATTTCGGGCGTACCGCCATGCTGTTCGGTGCCGGTTCGCTGGTGTTGGGCCTCTGGGGCAGCGTATTGGTGATCGGCGCGGCCGGCGGCAGCGACGACCTGTGGCAACCGCTGAAGGTCTACAGCGGCTCGCGGGCAGCTGGCGCTCCCACCGCCCACGAAGCCTTCATGACCATCAACGACCCGGCCGTGCTGCAAAGCCAGCTCGACAGTGCCAAGGCCCAGGGCCAATGGGTGCTGGTGGACTACTACGCCGACTGGTGCGTGTCGTGCAAGATCATGGAAAAACAGGTGTTCGGCAAACCCGAGGTACTGGACGCCCTCAAGGATGTGCGCCTGCTGCGCCTCGACGTCACCGCCGACAACGCCGCCAGCCGCGAGCTGCTGGGCCGCTACAAGGTCCCCGGCCCTCCGAGCTTCGTCTGGATCGGCCCCGACGGTGAAGAGCGCCGCGCCCAGCGCATCACCGGCGAAGTCGACGCCGCCGCCTTCCTGCAACGCTGGACCCAAGCCCAGGAAGCCCTCTGATGCTGACACTGACCATCGGCACCTTCGCCATCGCCCTGAATCACTTGCTGCTGATCACGGCGTTGATCCTCGCCACCCTGGTGGGCTGGCGGGTGGCCAAGCGCGGCGGCGAGAACCCCGAGTCGGTGCTGTTCACCCTGTTTCTGCTGGGTATGCTCGCCGCACGCGTCAGCTTCGTATTGATGTACTGGTCGTACTACCAGAATGACCCGCTGCAAATCGTCGACCTGCGCGACGGCGGTTTTCTCGCCTGGCCCGGCGTGATCGTGCTGATCATCGGCGCGCTGATCTACGGCTGGCGCCGCCCGCTGCTGCGCAAGCCGCTGAGCGCCGGCGTGATCACCGGCCTGGCGTTCTGGGCCTTGACCAGCCTGTCCCTGACCCTCTACGAAAAAGGCACGCACCTGCCGGACATTGCCCTGCGCAACGCCAATGGCGAAACCGTGCAACTGGCCGACTACAAGGGCGGCCCGCTGGTGATCAACCTGTGGGCCACCTGGTGCCCGCCGTGCCGGCGCGAAATGCCGGTACTGGAAAGTGCCCAGCGCCAGCGCCCGGACGTGACCTTCCTGTTCGTCAACCAGGCCGAAAGCATGCAAAGCGTCGCCACCTACCTGGCGACCCAGGGCCTGAACCTGGACAACGTGCTGTTCGACGCCAGCGGCCGCCTCGGCCAGGCCGTCGGCTCCATGGCCTTGCCGACGACCCTGTTCTACCAACCGGACGGCCGCCTGATCAACAGCCACCTGGGCGAGTTGTCCCAGGCCAGCCTGGCCCGCGCCATGGAACGCTTCGAGCCGACCCCCGCCAAACCGGCCTTGCCGGCCACCACAAGGAATTCGCCATGCTCCGCCTCCGCCACCTGCTGACACTCCTGCCCCTGACCCTGGCCGCCAGCCTGGTCCACGCCGAAGACTGGCCGGCGCCGATCAAGAACATCGAAGCCAAGGGGGCCAAGATCATCGGCAAGTTCGATGCGCCCAGCGGCCTCACAGGTTACGCGGCGCAATACCAGAACCGTGGCATGGCGCTGTACCTGACTGCCGATGGCAAAAGCGTGATTGCCGGCAACCTGTACGACGCCGATGGCAATGACCTGAGCACCGCGCCGCTGGAGAAACTGGTGTATGCGCCGATGGCCAAGGAAGTCTGGGCCAAGATGGAACACAGCAACTGGATCCAGGACGGCAACAAGGACGCGCCGCGCATCGTGTACCTGTTCAGCGACCCGAACTGCCCGTACTGCAATATGTTCTGGGAGCAGGCGCGGCCTTGGGTGAAGTCGGGCAAGGTACAGTTGCGGCACATCATGGTGGGGATTATCCGTGAAGACAGCCCGGGCAAGTCGGCCGCGCTGTTTGCCGCCAAGGACCCGCAACAGGCCTTGGAAGCCCATGAGTCGGCCGGTAAAGGCAGCAAGTTGCAGGCGCTGGAGAAGATCCCGGCGGATATCCAGGCCAAGCTTGATTCGAATATGAAGCTGATGGACGAACTGGAGTTGTCGGCCACGCCGGCAATTTTCTATCTGGATGACAAGGGTGGATTGCAGCAACAGCAAGGAGCGCCGTCGCCGGATAAGCTGGTGAAGATTCTCGGTCCGAAATAAGCAGACTGTTGGAAAAGGCCTCCCAAAAGCCGGAGGCCTGTATCCTTCAAGCGACCAATTCCAAGCAGATCAAACCTCCTCCACCACCAGTAACGTCACATCGAAGTCATTGCCGGGGTTCCCCATCTGACGATTATCAACGCTGAGCCTTGTCGTTGAAGTGGCAGTAAAGGTTCCTTGGAGCAACTGCCAAGACAACCCAGGAGAGGTGATCGAAGTAATATCGGCCCCGTTTGCCACCAACACCATAGAAGGCTTTGGAGGTGAGCCGCTATTGTCACGTATCCAAGCACTGAACCTGTAAATACGGCCTGACTGCAGTTGAGTGTAGAGTTTGAAAAGCTTTTCGCGCTGTGTAACGGGGTTACTGGTGTACGTATTCCCCCAATCAAACAAGTAATACCCCGACGCAGCTCCCGGCACTGCCCCGGTTTTAAGTACCAGGTCACCCTGAGATGCTGCTCCCGCCCCTCTTTGCCAGTTATTCCAGCCTTTCTGGTTCGGGTTAAAGTCAGTTACATCTTTCATAGGCTTGGTAAAAACCAAACTCAGTACTGGGAAGACGATCTCCTGACCCGGGCTGGGACTGCCATCCGGCGTGCAGCCGAATGTCACGACCAACGGTGTAAGGTTACGCAACTGCTCCAACTCGGAGCGCAGGAGAACCCGTCTCAGGCCGTTCTCAACATCCCCCTCGGTAATCAGTTCGGCCATCATCACCCTGATGACATAGGCGCTCCCATCTTCCCTTGTGCCGTCTACTTGTAGCCAACCTCTCTGCCCCGCCAGGATAAACCACCATTTTTCCACAGTAATATGGGCATCTCCCGCGAATGTCCGCAGGTCCAGAATACCGCTTTGGGTCGCAGGTGGCGTGGCCTCGGGCACTACCGGCACCGGCAGCCGCACCGGTACACTGATGCGCAAATTGAGCGTTTTGGAGGGTGCCCGCTTGCAGGCACTGGTGACGGTGTAGTTAATCTGGATCGTTTTACCGGCGCCTTGAATCACCGCTTCACGGGGGATTGGGAAATCCACATAACCCGGGTCGCCGTTGCCGGGCTCCGGCGCCAACGGCAAGCGGGTACCGTCCGACCGAATCCAGTCCAGGCTGATCATTTGCCCCGAGCTGATGTGTGCATACTCCACACGCACCGTCACACCGTCCCGACCGTTCCAAATCGTCAGGTCCTGGCCGACTGCCTCCAGCACCCTTGGTGCGTCGAGCACCAGCGCTTCCTGTTCAAGCTCCAAGTGCAACACCGGGAACCGTTCAGCGCTGGCCAGATCAACCTGGCCATTGAAGTTCACCGCAAAGTGCACGCTCAACCCACTGCAATCCGCCAGTTTTTGCAGCTCATGCCGCGACAGCACCGCACTGACGCCGTCGTGCAACCACTCCTCGGCCAGCGGCTCCCCCTCCAGCACATCAAAATGGTAAGGCGTGCCATCGTCCAATTCACCGGTGGCCCATAACCAGCAAGGCTGGCCCAAGGCACGATAAGGGAAAGGAATCACCAGGGCTTGTGCGTCACCGTGGAAGGTATTGAGGTCCAGTACATGGCCTGTGGCCTGGAGAACCTGCGGTGCAGGCAACTCGCTGACATTGAGAATTTGCACATGGCGTTCAGGCGATGGCCACGTCTGACCTTCCCGCTGGACCGTGTAATGGACCGTGACCTGTTCATTGAAATTGGCGCTGATAGCCGAGGGTGGCACGTGAAATTCCACAAACGCCTCATCGCCAGCATTTTTA
Organism: Pseudomonas sp. GP01-A4; assembly: GCF_058780865.1. Classification (NCBI taxonomy): domain Bacteria; kingdom Pseudomonadati; phylum Pseudomonadota; class Gammaproteobacteria; order Pseudomonadales; family Pseudomonadaceae; genus Pseudomonas; species Pseudomonas sp. GP01-A4. The sequence goes on along the minus strand of NZ_JBYSWF010000063.1, from coordinate 27,849 downwards.
CATTCCAGCTGCGGGCTACCCGCCCCGGGCGTGCCCTCCCAATAGGCACACACCCAGTCGCATGGGCACATCTGCTCATAACTGACCCGGATGGTAGCCCCCTCCTGGGCATTGACCGGATTGAGTGCATAGTGTTCAGGCGAAATCAGCGTCGCTTCAACCAGCGTAGGTGCCACGAGATTCAAATGGGGTTCAGTGAGCACCGTCAATGTGGTACTCGGAAAAAGTCTGGATGCATCATCCTCCGGACCGTTAAAGGCCACGATAAATACCAGGGTCAGTTGACTGCCCTGTTTAAGCCCCCGCAGTTTGTCCAAGGGTAAAGCTCTGCGCCATCCCTCATGCACCTCGGCTTCTGTCACCTGCTCGTGATTGACCAGGCGAAGCGTAAAGGCGCTCCCGTCCGCCAGGGTGCCATGGAGGTCCAGCCAAACGAACTGAATCGGATCAATAAACACCCAAGGCGTCACATACACCTGCGGGTCTTGCCCACACAATACTGTAAGGTCCAACACCCCATCGACCGCCTGAGGCACGTCAGGATGGGGAAGATCGTTGAACGGCAATGTCACATAAATATCGCTCTCACTGCTGGAAAACTCCTCGCCATTATGGGTAACCACACAACGAAACAGCGCAAAGCGATTGATACGCAGCCCGACGTAATAGGGCGGGATATGAAAATCCACACACCCCTCTGTCACACCATGCAGGGGCTCAGGCGCATATTCTTCCCCTGGCAAGCTCTTCCAGAACACCCGAATGAGGTCATCCTCACTCATTCCTTCATAACAAACTCGAAGCGTTGCGCCGTCGATCGCATCAAGCGGATCCAGCCTTCGTCCCACAGCTTGAACCAATGTAACCTCAGGAACGATGGCGGTTGCAGATTTGGCAGGCATACCTAAACTCCTTTTCCATGAGAAGAGCGCCTCATGACGGACTGAAACCAGTCCGACTGGCGAGCCCTTATCAAATGCTGAAAAAGAAACCGAATCTACTGTCAGAATTCACAGTTCCAACCTCAAAAACCACGCCGCACGACGAGTGGCACGTCGTGGCACGAGTGATTTTCTATCTGGATGACAAGGGCGAACAGCAAGGAGCGCCGTCGCCGGATAAGCTGGTGAAGATTCTCGGTCCGAAATAATCAGCCCTAGCCTGAAAAGACAATGCCCGCATCGAAGCGGGCATTGTCTTTTCAGCGCGGATTAAATCCCCTCTACCAGGAAATCATCCATGTACCAATCGTTGCCGCTCGTAGCGCCTTCATGGCTATAGATTTCCAGCAGCACGGGAGCGATGGTTGGCGTAAAGGTGAAGCTCAGTGTGTGCCAGTTCAGATCAACCAACTCCTCCACCGGTGTTTGTTGAATGGAGTCTTTGCGCAACGATAACTTGGGCGTCGCGAACGCAACGCTGTACCGTCGAACCCGTACGGAAAACCGGTAAGTAAAACCGCTCTCCAAATCCAAGAAGCGCCGCTGCAGGATCGGGCCGAAACTGTTATTGGTGTATGTGAAATTCCTGACTGCGTAATCGGGCTTGCCGTCAGGTCCCGTCCCCATATATTCAATGCTGATATCCCTGGCATCGGGTGCGCCTGACCCTACGGTCCATAAACCCAAGGTCTGATCGTTGAAATCCGTCAGGTCTCTGTACTGCTTGCGCAACAGCAACATCAGCACAGGGAACACAATTGCTTCGCTCACATGGGAGCTGCCGTCCGCCGTAACCTTGAACACGATGTTCAATACGGACCTGTGGCGAAACTTTTCCAGTTCCTCACGAGGCAGAACGTGCGACAACCCATGGTTTGCCTGCTCTTGCGTGATCGGCTCATTGACCAGCAGCTTGAGGGTATGGGACGACCCGTCGAGCAAGGTTCCCGTACATTCCAGCCAGCCCTTTTGCCCCGCCAGGATGAACCACCAGGCTTGCAGCGTAATCTCGGCATCCCCGGTAAAGGTGCGCAAGTCCAGTGTCCCCTGGCCACCGGGCAATTGAGTGGCCTGCGGCACCTCTGGCGCAGGCAAACGCTGCGGGACACTGATCTGTAGCTCCAGGTCAGCTGACGTGACGCGCTTGCATGCGCTCGCGACGCTGTAACTGACGGGCACTGTTTTGCCGCTTCCAGCGATTACAGCCTCGCGGGGAATGGTGAAGTCAACGTACTTCGGATCAGTGTTACCCGGCTTGGGTGGCAACGGCAGGCAACTACCGTCCGATTGTGTCCAACACACGCTGATCTCGTCATGAGCACTGATGTGGTCATATTCCACCCGTGCCGTCACGCCATCACGGCCATTCCATACCGTCAACTGCGAGCCCACGGCCTCCCGAATGGTCAAGGGTTTCAGGACCAGGTCTTTCTGATGAATATCCAGGTGCAGCACAGGAAACGGCTCGGCGCTGGCCCTGTCGGACCGGCCATCGAAGTTCACCGCAAAATGCACGTCAAAGCGGCTGCAATCGGCCAGCTTTTGCAGATCGCGGCGGGACAGCAGCGTACTGACGCCCTCCTGCAGCCATTGCTCGGAGAGCGGCTCGCCGTCCAGCACATCGAAGCGATAAGGCGCGCCATCTTCCCGCTCACCGGTTACCCACATCCAGCAGGGCTGCCCCAAGGCGCCGTAGGCATAGGCCGCCACCGTCAGTTGCGCGTCCCCCTGGAACGTATTGAGGTCCAGCGTACTGCCCGTGGCCTGTTCCACCTGCGGCTTGGGCAGGCCGGAGATATTCAGGATTTTTACCGGTCGCGGCAGCGCCGACCAGGTTTGCCCTTCCCGTCGGACGGTGTAGCGGACCGACACCTGCTTATTGAAATTGGCGCTGATGGCTGACGCCGGCACATTAAAATCAACAACGTCCCGATTGTCGGCCTGCTTGCACTCGATTACCGGAGTGCCTGCCCCGGCAGTCCCTTCCCAGAAGGCGCAAACCCAGTCGCAAGGGCACATATGCTCATAGCTGACCCGGATGGTCGCACCGTCCCGGGTATTGACCGGATTCAATACGAGATTTTCAGGTGTGATTTGCGTGGCTTCCACCACCGTGGGCGCTACGAGATCCAAATGAGGCTCGATGAGCAACGTCAACACCAAACCAGAAATCAGCCGATACACCGGCCTGGAACCCGCACGCGGCAAAAACTCAACGTAGAACGCAATATAAAGCTCACTGTCATGCTTGAGCGTGGCCAGCTCGGCACGGGACAACTTTCGGGTCCAGCCATGGCGCACGTCCTCGTCTGTTACCGGTGCATCTTCATAAGGGTAGAGACTGGCCTTGGACCCATCAGGGTAAATCCCTCCGATATAGACCTGAGCCACTTGAACCGGGTCGATGAACGGCCAGGCGTCGACATGCAGAACCGGGTCTTCACCGCACAACAAGGACAGGTCCAGAACACCGCCTGAGGCTTGAAAGATCTGCAGTTGCGGCAAATTGGACGGCAGCTTGATGAACACGTCGGCAACGGGGGAAGGATGTTCCTCGCCATCGCGGGTAACGACATAGGAAAACAGCGCGAAGTTATCAATGCGCAGCCCTACGTAATACGGGGGTACGTGGAACTCGACCGAGCCCGCTTCGACGCCATCCAGGGAGGCAATCGGCGCGTATTCCCCCGGTGTCGACTCCCAGCGCAACGCAATACTGTCGGTGCTGAGCATCCCTTCGTAGAACACCCGGACAGTAGCCCCCTCCAGCAACTGGAGCGGGTCAACCCGGGGCTCTCCCTCGGCTTCGACCAACTGTGGCTTGGGCAGGTCAAGGGTCAACGGTGATGACTTGGGCATGATAGAACTCCATTTCAACGAGTGATGGTGTTGCCCATCACACGCCGAAATGCCCCCCTTGCCTACTGTCAGAATTCACAGTTCGAACCTTAAAAACCGCGCCACCCGACGAGTGGCGCGTTGCGATCCGAGTTAAAAACCCTCCAGCTCCGCCATCAAATCACTCAACCGATCCACCTTCTCGGCGCTGATCTCATTCGCCGCCAGCCCGTCGATATACCCCGCCAACGCCTCCACCGTGCTGCACTCGAACATCGCCCGCAACGGCACATCCCGCTGCAGCGTCTTCTGCACCCGTGAAGCTATCTGCGTGGCCAGCAACGAATGCCCGCCCAGTTCGAAGAAGTTGTCCTGCACGCCGACGCGCTCGACCTTGAGCACCTCGGCCCAGATCCCGGCCAGCGTCTGCTCCAGCTCATTGCGCGGCGCCAGATATTCCTGGCTGTGCAACTGGCCGATCTCCAGTGCCGGCAAGGCCTTGCGGTCCAGCTTGCCGTTGGCGTTCAGCGGCAACCGGTCGAGCCACAACCAATGCAACGGCACCATGTATTCCGGCAGCTCGGCCCGCAGGCGTTGCTTGATGCGATCGAGGCGCTCACCCGGGTTGAGCTGCGCATCCGCCGCCACCAGGTAGCCCACCAGATGCTTGCCGTTGACGCCCTCCTGCACGCCCACCGCCGCATCCCGCACTTCAGGCTGCTCATGCAGGCGCGCTTCGATTTCACCCAGCTCGATCCGGTAACCGCGAATCTTCACCTGATGGTCGATGCGCCCGACGTACTCCAACACACCGTCGCTGCGACGGCGGGCCAAATCCCCTGTTCGATACAACCGGTCCGCACCCAATGGATTCGGCACAAACGCTTGCGCCGTGCGCAGCGGATCGCTGACATAACCACGCCCCACGCCCGTCCCGGCCACGCACAACTCGCCAACCGCGCCTTGGGGCACCAATTCCAGCGCGCCGTCCAGCAGGTACAACCGGTTGTTGTCAGTCGGCGTACCAATCGGCAGATAAGTGCCACGGGTCGACGCCAGGTCGACGCGGAAGAACGCCACGTCGTCCGAACATTCCGCCGGGCCATACGCGTTGACCAGGCCAATCTGCGGATAACGCAGCAACCACTGGTGCGCCAGTTCCGGCGGCATCGCTTCACCCGTCGGCAGCATCCAGCGCAAGCCATCCAGGCTCATGCGCTCCTGGGCGAGCATGCCCTGGATCAGTGACGGCACGCTTTCCAGCACGGTAATGCCCTGGGCCTGGACGTGAGCGAGCAAGCCTTGCGGATCATGGGCAATGGTATTCGGCACAATGTCCACCCGCGCCCCGAACAGCGGCGCCGCAAGGAACTGCCACACCGAGATATCGAAACTTTGCGAGGCGGTCTGGGCGATCACATCGTGCTCAGTCAGTTGCAGATACGGCACCTTGCTCAACTGGTTATTGAGCATGCCGCGCTGTTCGACCATCACGCCCTTGGGCAGGCCAGTGGAGCCCGAGGTGTAGATCACGTAGGCCAGGTTATCCGGCGCGCTGTAGATGCCCGGGTTCTGCTCTGAACCCACCAGCTCCTCCCACACCAGCAGCCTCGGTCGCGAGCCACAGGCAAACTCTTCCAGCAACAGATCCGCCTGTTCCCGACAAGCCTCGGTGCACACCAGCAACGGCGTACGACTGAGGTCGATGATCCGGCTCAAGCGCTGGGTCGGCAGCCCCGGATCCAGCGGCAAGTAACCCGCGCCGGCCTTGAAGCTGCCGATGATCATGCCCAGCAAATCCAGATTACGTTCAGCCAGCAACGCCACCGGTTGGTCCAGCCCGACACCCGCGGCAATCAGCGCATGACCCAGGCGGTTACTGCGCCGGTTCAGCTCAGAGTAGGTCCATTGCTGATCCAGGCAACTGGCGGCAATCCGCTGTGGATGCTGTGCCACCTGGGCTTCGAACAGCTCGATGTAACTGCGCTCCAGCGGATACTCATGCTCGCTCTGGTTGCAGCCGTCCACCAGGAACTCACGCTCCTGCTCGCCAATCAGCGGCAAGTCGGCCATGTCGCCATGGAAGCCCTGCACCAGCGCCAGCAGCAGCCGCTTGAATTCAGTGAGCATGCCTTGCACGGTGGTTTCATCGAAATAACGCTGGTCGTAGGACAGGTGCAAGCCCAGGTCATCGCCCGGGTAGCACACGGCCGTCAGCGGGAAGTTGGTGTGGGTGCGACCGGAATCCGAGGTGGCATTCAGGCTTTGCGCACGGTCCAGTACCGAGACTTCCACCGGGGCGTTCTCGAACACGAACAGGCTGTCGAACAGCGGCTGGCCTTTCGGCAGTTCGCTGTGCTCCTGGATGGTCACCAGCGGCAGGTACTCGTACTCGCGCAGTTGCATATTGCTGTCGAGCAGGCCGCTCAACCATTGGCGCACGCTGCACTGCTGATCGTCCTCCGGCAGCTTGACCCGCAAGGCGATACTGTTGATAAACAGCCCGACAGTGCGCTGCATCTCGGGCATTTCTACCGGGCGCCCTGCCACGGTGACGCCGAACAGCACGTCGCGATCGCCACTCAAGCGCCGCAGCACCAGGGCCCATGCCGCCTGGGCGAAGGTGTTCACCGTCAATTGATGAGCCTGGGCCAGCTCGCGCAATTGCGCGCCGTCGCGCACATCCAGGCGGGTGTAGCAGTCGCCTACCACCATGCCGCCGCTGTGGCCGGCATGCTCGCGCAGGAACGGCCGGTCGCTCGGAATCGGTGTGGTGCGTTCGAACCCTTGCAGGTTCTGCTGCCACCACTGGCGCGCCTCGGCGAGGTTCTGGCGTTGCAGCCAGGCGATGTAATCGCGGTAACGCGGTGGCGTCGCCAGTTGCGCTTCGCGACCTTCGCCGAGGGCCATGTAGATGTCGAAGAAATCGTTCATCAGCAGCGAGCGGCACCACGCATCGATCAGGATGTGGTGGTTGCTCATCATGAACCAGTAGCGGGCTTCGCCTACGCGGATCAGCCGCAGGTGGAAGGGCGCCTGGTTAAGCAGATCGAAACCGGCTTCACGCTCGTTTTTCAGCAACGCTTGCAGGCGCGGTTCCTGCTCGCTTTCCGGCTCCTGGCTCCAGTCGAGGTACTCGATCGGCGTGCTGCCGGGCTTGTGGATAACCTGCAACATGTCTTCGCCGACGTTCCAGCAGAACGAGGCGCGCAAGGCTTCATGACGGGCGATCACCGCCTGCCAGGCCTGGGCGAAACGCTCGGGGTCCAGGGCGCTGTTGATGCGGTAGCGGTCCTGCATGTAGTAGAGGCCGGTGCCCGGTTCCAGCAGGGTGTGCAGCAGCAAGCCTTCCTGCATCGGGGTCAGCGGGTACACGTCTTCGATGGCATTGGCCGGCACCGGCAGCGCATCGAGTTGCCCCTGGGTCAGGTGCGCCAGCGGGAAGTCCGACGGCGTAAGGCCGCCCGCGTCTGCCTTGAGGCAATGTTCGATCAGGCTTTGCAGTTCCGCCAGGTAAGCGTCCGCCAGTTCAGCGATGGTCTGGCTGTGGTGACGCTCGCGGCTGAAGGTCCAGCGCAGCACCAGCTCACCGCCGTACACCTGGCTGTCGACACTCAGCGCGTTGGGCAACGGCGCGTCCGGGTCGTGGGCGATCCCGGCGGACTCGTCCAGCGGGTGGAACAGTGCGTCGGCGCCAAAGCTCTGGTCGAACTGGCCGAGGTAGTTGAAGGTGATACTGGCGGTCGGCAACGCGGCCATGGTCTGGCGGCACAGGTCGTCGGCCAGGTAGCGCAGCACGCCATAACCCAACCCTTTGTGGGGCACGCCGCGCAGTTGCTCCTTGATCGCCTTGATCGAGGCGCCCTGCCCGGCGGCCTCTTCGATATGCAGCGGGGTCAGGCGCAGCGGGTAGGCGCTGGTGAACCAGCCGACGCTGCGGGTCAGGTCGATCTCGTCGAATAGCGGTTCGCGGCCGTGGCCTTCCAGCTGGATCAATGCGGATTCATGGCCACTCCAACGGCACAGCACACGGGCCAGGGCCGTCAGCAGCAAATCGTTGACCTGGGTGCGGTAGGCACTTGGCGCCTGCTGCAACAACTGGCGGGTGCGCTCGACATCCAGGCGCACGCTGACGGTATCGGCGTCGCGATTGCGCAGCGAACCCTGTGGGCGATCCACCGGCAACTCAACGGCAGGGCCGGCCAACTGTTGCTGCCACACGTGCAGCTCCTCACGCAGGGATTCGCTGCCGGCATACGCCTGCAACCGCGCCGCCCAGTCGCGCAAGGCGCTGGTCTTGGCCGGCAGGTTGACCGGCTGGCCGTCGCTCAACTGGCGATACACGGTCTGCAAATCTTCGAGCAATACCCGCCAGGAAACGCCGTCCACCACCAGGTGATGGATCGCGATCAGCAGCCGGCGCTGGCCTTGCGGGCCGTCCACCAGCAGCGCGCGCAACAACGGGCCATGGGCGAGGTTGAGGCTGCGCTGGGTGTCGGTGAACAGCGCGCTGCACTGCTCCATGTCCGCTACCTGGGCTTGCAACAGCAGGCCGCCTTCCGGCACCGCCAAGTGTTCGGCGTGCCATTGGGCGTCGCGCTGGGTGAAGCTCAGGCGCAGGGCGTCGTGATGTTCCAGCACCGCCAGCAACGCTTGCTCCAGGCGATGAGGTTCCAGGGCCTGAACCGGCTCCAGCAGCAATGCCTGGTTCCAGTGTTGGCGCTCCGGGATGTCGGTGTCGAAGAACCAGTGCTGGATCGGCGTCAGCCCGGACGCGCCGGTCAACACGCCTTGTTCGGCGCTGACCTGCTCGCTGCGGGTCGCCACGGCGGCCAGGGTTTGCACGGTCTGGTGCTGGAACAAATCACGCGGGCTGAAATGAATCCCCGCCTGCCGGGCCCGGCTGACCACCTGGATCGACAGGATCGAGTCGCCGCCCAACTCGAAGAAGTTGTCGTCAAGGCCTACCTGTTGCACGTTCAGTACCGCGCACCAGATGGCCGCCAGGGTTTGCTCCAGCTCGTTGCGCGGCGCCACGTACTGTTGACGATTCGCCTCGGGGTCCGGCTGCGGCAAGGCGCGGCGGTCGAGTTTGCCGTTGGCGGTCAGCGGCATGCTGTCGAGGAAGATCAGGTGCGCGGGCACCATGTAGTCCGGCAGCTGCGCTTTCAGATGCGCCTTGAGGGATTCACGCAGCGCGCCCTGCTCCTGGTCGCTGACCAGATAGGCCACCAACTGTTTGCCGCTCGGTGAGTCCAGCGCCAACACCACCGCTTCACGCACCGCCTGGTGTTCCAGCAGGCGGGTTTCAATTTCCCCCAGCTCGATGCGGAACCCGCGAATCTTCACTTGATGGTCGATACGACCGAGGTATTCCACCAGGCCATCGGCACGCTGGCGCACCAGGTCGCCGGTGCGATACAGGCGACCGCCGTTCGTGGCAAACGGATCCGCGACAAACCGCTCCGCCGTCATCCCCGGACGCTGGTGATACCCCTGGGCCAGGCCGGCACCGCCGACGTACAACTCACCCGTCGCGCCTTGCGGCACCAGCGCCAGATCCGCATCCAGAATGTAGGCCACACGCGCGCCGATGATGCTGCCGATCGGCACGCTGCCGGCGCCCTCTTCCAGGGCTTCCGGGGCCAGGCTGGCCAACGGCATCACCACGGTTTCAGTCGGGCCATAGGCGTTGAAAAACAGCGCCGGCTTGAATGCCGCACGAATGCGCTGCAAGTGTTCGCCGGTCAGGGCCTCACCGCCGGTGATGCACATGCGCACCGCCAGGGTCTGGTCTTGCGTGGCCAGCCATTGCGCCAACTGGCTGCCATAGCTTGGGGTGAAGCCCAGGATATTGATGCGGTGCCGACGAATCAGCCCGCAGATTTCTTCCGCGTCCCACTGGCCCTGGGCCCGCAACACCACCTGGGCACCACTGAGCAACGGCACCAGCAGACGCTCGGTGGCAGCGTCAAAGTTGATGGAATAGAAGTGCAGCTCGCAGTCATCCGGGCGCATGCCGAAGCGCTCGATCACCGCCTGGCAATGCATGGCGATTTCGCCGTGGGACACCACCACGCCCTTGGGCTTGCCGGTGGAACCGGAGGTGTAGATCAAGTAGGCCTGATGTTGCGGCAGGCTGATGAAAGGCAACTCGCTTGCCGGGTAGTCCGCCAGGGTCAGCAGGTCCTCTTCCAGGCACCAGCGGCCGACACTCTCAGGCAGTTCGCCCAATGCGTCGAACATCGCGGCATCGCTGAGCAACAGGCCGATGCCACTGTCTTCGATCATGTAGTGCAGGCGGTCCAGCGGGTATTCCGGGTCCAGCGGCACATAGGCGCCGCCGGCCTTGAGGATTGCCAGCAGGCCAACCACCATCTCCAGCGAACGCGGCAACGCCAGGCCGACCCGCACCTGCGGGCCCACGCCGCGCTCGCGGAGCATCCAGGCCAGGCGATTGGCACGGCTGTCGAGTTCGCTGTAGCTCAGGGTCTGCCCGGCAAAGGTCAACGCCGGTGCATCGGCACGGGCCAGGGCCTGCTCGCTGAACAGGTGATGGATGCACTGGTCGAGGCGATGCTCGCCAGCCTCAATGCCGAGGCTGTCTTGCAGGGCGCGCTGTTCGCCAGCCTCCAGCAACGGCAACTCACTCAGGCGCTGTTGCGGATCGCCGAGCAAGGCTTCCAGCAGGTTTTGCCAATGCGCCGCCATGCGCGCAATGCGCGGCTCGTCGAACAGGTCGGTGCTGTAGGTCAGGCAGCAACCCAGGCGATGATCGAGGTCAGTGACTTCCAGGTTGAGGTCGAACTTGGTGGCGCGGGCGTCGTTGGCCAGGTATTCGACGGTCATCCCGGCCAGGGTGCGGCTCTGCTGGAATTCCCAGCGCTGCACGTTGCACATCACCTGGAACAGCGGGTTGTACGCCGCGCTGCGGGTTGGTTGCAGGGCTTCCACCAGGTGGTCGAAAGGCAGGTCCTGATGGGACTGGCCTTCGATCACGGTGTGGCGAACCTGGTCGAACAGTTCGCCGACACTCATCTGCCCGTTGAGCTGGCAACGCAGCACCTGGGTGTTGAGGAATGCGCCGATCAGCCCTTCGCTTTCCGGGCGAATCCGGTTGGCCACCGGCGCACCGATGCGCAGGTCAGTCTGGCCGCTGTAGCGGTAGAGCAATACCGCGAGGGTGGCGGTCATGGTCATGAACAGGGTCAGGCCACGCTCGGCGTTGAAGGCACGCACGCGGGCGGCGAGGTCATCGCTCAAATCGAAACGGTACAGCTCGCCCTGGTGACTTTGCACCGGCGGCCGCGGACGGTCGCCCGGCAGTTCCAGCAGCGGGTGTTCGGTGCCCAGTTGCGCGGTCCAGTAATCCAGTTGGCGCTGGCGTTCGCCGGCCTCCAGCCACTGGCGCTGCCACACGCTGTAGTCGAGGTACTGCACCGGCAGTGGCGCCAGTGGCGATTCGCGGTCGTCGATAAAGGCTTCGTACAGCGCGCTGAGTTCACGGGCAAAGATGTCCATGGCCCAGCCTTCGGTGACGATATGGTGCAGGGTCAGCACCAGGTAATGTTCCTGCTCGCCGGCCTTGACCAGGCAGGCGCGCAGCAGTGGGCCGGTTTCCAGATTGAACGGCGAGTGGGCTTCATGGTCGGCCAGTTGTTGCACACGCCGTTGCCGCTCGGCCTCACTGAACGCCGAGAAATCCTGCCAATCCATGCGCACGCCGGTTTGCGCCGCAACCTTCTGTTGCGCCACGCCATTGATGCTCGGGAAAGTCGTGCGCAGGGTTTCATGACGCATGATCAAGGCCTGCAACGCCGCCTCGAAACGGCCCACGTCCAGCACCCCGCGAAAGCGCGCCATGCCGCCGACGTTATACGCCGGGCTGTCGGGCTCCATCTGCCAGAGGAACCACATGCGCTGCTGGGAATAGGACAGTGGCACCGGTTGGCTGCGGTCGACCTTGCCGATGGCCAGCTGTTGGTTACGTTGCCCGGCGGCCTGGATCAGCCGGACCTGCTCGGCGAAAGCCCCCAGCTCGCTGGCGTCGAACAGCGTGCGCAACGGCAGTTCGACGTCACAGGCCTGGCGGGTGCGGGAGATGATTTGCGTCGCCAGCAACGAATGGCCGCCAAGGGCGAAGAAGTCGTCCCGCAGGCCGATGCGTGGCAGCGCCAGGACTTCACGCCAGATCGCGGCGATTTGCTGTTCCAGCGCTGTTTCAGGTTCGACGTGCTCACGTACCTGCCACACCGGTTCCGGCAAGGCGCGACGATCCAGTTTGCCGCTTGGGCTCAGGGGCATCGCGTCCAGGCGCATCAATTGCGCCGGGACCATGTACTCCGGCAGCTCGGCGGCCAGGGCGGTTTTTACGTCCTGTTCATCCAACGGTTCGCTGGCGGTGTAGTAGCCGATCAACTGCGCACCGGCTGCGGTTTCCCGCACCAGCACCACCGCTTGGGCGATGCCGTCGAGAGCCAGCAGGCGGGCTTCGATTTCTTCAGGCTCGACACGGAAGCCACGCAGTTTGACCTGCTGATCCAGGCGCCCGAGATATTCCAGTACCCCATCGGTGCTCCAGCGCACGCGGTCACCGGTGCGATACAGGCGTGCGCCCGCCTCACCCAGCGGGTCGGCGACAAAGCGTTCGGCGGTCAGCCCCGCACGCCCGAGGTAACCCCGGGCCAGGCCGATGCCACCGATGCACAACTCACCCGGCACACCCGCCGGCAGCGGCTCGAACTGATCATCCAGCACCCGGCAAATCACATTGCCCAGCGGCCGGCCAATCGGCGAACGCTCGCCGTCCTCGGCCTGGCAATGCCAGTGCGTCACGTTGATCGCGGTTTCGGTGGGGCCATACCGATTGTGCAACTGCACCGCCGGCAACTGCGCCAGCACCCGGTTGCGCAACTCGGCAGGCAGCGCTTCACCGCCGGAGAACAGGCGACGCAGGCTGGTGCATTCGGCAGCCAACGCATCGTCGACAAACAGCTGCAACAGCGGCGGCACAAAGTGCAGCGTGGTCACGCCGTGTTCCTGCACCAACTGCGCGATGCGATGGGGATCGCGATGCTCGCCGGGGCCGGCCAGCACCAGGCGGCAACCGGTGATCAGCGGCCAGAAACACTCCCACACCGACACGTCGAAACTGATGGGCGCCTTTTGCATCAGCACATCGGTTTCATCCAATTGGTAGGTGGCTTGCATCCACTGCAAGCGCTCGGCCAGCGCGGCATGGGTGTTGCCCACGCCCTTGGGCTGGCCGGTGGAGCCGGAGGTGTAGATCACATAGGCGAGGTTGTCGCCATTGAGGTGCAAACCCGGCGCGTGGGTCGGCCAACTGTCGAGCTTGAGGCTGTCCATGGCGATGACGCACACGCCTTGCGCCGTGGGCAGTTGTTCCAGCAGTGAAGTCTGGGTCAGCAGCAGTTGCACGCCGCTGTCCTTGAGCATGTAGGCCAGGCGTTCGGCGGGATAATCCGGGTCCAGCGGCACATAGGCGCCGCCGGCCTTGATGATTGCCAGCAGGCCGATCAGCAGTTGCGGCGAACGCTCGGCGGCGATGGCCACGCACACGTCCGGGCCCACGCCTTTGTCCCGCAGGTAATGGGCCAGGCGGTTGGCCTGGGTGTGCAATTGCGCGAAGGTCAGGCTGCCGTCCTGCCACACCAGTGCGGTGCGTTCCGAGACGTGTTGGTTGAGTTGTTCCGGCAGCCAGCGCTGCGCCGGTGTGCACGGCGCAGCGCTCCACTGCTGTTGTTGGCGCTGCTCGTCGGCGTGCAACAGCTTCAGGTCGCCGATGGCCTGTTGCGGCTGTTCGCAGATGGCTTGCAGCAGGTTGATGAAGTGTCCGGCCAGGCGTTCGATGGTGGCGGCGTCGAACAGCTCATCGGCGTAGTCGAAGGACAGGCTCAGGCGCCCGTTGCGGTCTTCTTCCGTGTGCAGTTGCAGGTCGAACTTGGCTTCGCGGCTGTGCCATGCCAGCTCGTCGGCAAGCAGGCCCGGCAAGCGGCGCAGGGCGCCGAGGTCACGCTGCTGGTGGTTGAACATCACCTGGAACAGGCCTTGTTCCCGAGCTTGGGGGAAGGCTTCCAGCAGTTGTTCGAAAGGCAGGTCCTGATGGGCCTGGGCGCCCAGCGCTGCGGTGCGGGTTGCCGTCAGCAACTCGGCGAAGGGCAGGCGCGCATCCAGTTCGGCGCGCAGTACGAGGGTGTTGATAAAGAACCCGATCAGGCCTTGGGTTTCCTGGCGCGGACGGTTGGCGTTGGGCACGCCGATGCGGATATCGCGCTGGCCGCTGTAGCGATAGAGCAGGCTCTGGAACGCCGCGAGCAACAGCATGAACGGCGTGGATTCGTGGCTTTGGGCAGTCTTGCGAATGGCTTCGCCGAGGCTCGCGCTCACACGCACACTGTGACGCGAGGCACTGCGCAGGTGCTGCGCCGAACGCGGGTGATCGGTGGCCAGGCTCAGGGTTGGGTGCTCGTCGCCCAGTTGTTGTTTCCAGTAAGCCAGTTGCCGCTGGCCCTCGCCTTCGGCCAGCCACTGGCGCTGCCAACTTCCGTAGTCGGCGTATTGCAGGGCCAGCGCTGGCAGCTCCAGGGGTTGGCCCTGGGACGCAGCGGCGTACAGTCGCGAGAATTCGTCGATCAACACGTTCAGCGACCAGCCGTCCGCGATGATGTGGTGCAGGGTCACCAGCAGTTGGTGGTCTTCGTCATCCAGGCGTACCAGCGTTACCCACAGCAGCGGGCCTTTCTCCAGGTCGAACTGGGTGCGGGCTTCGTCTTCACGAATCTGCTTGGCACGGGCTTCCCGCTCGGCGGCAGGCAAATCGCTGAGGTCGATGACTTGCAGATCGAAATCAGCCTTGGCGTCGACCCGCTGGAAGGCCTGGCCATCGCGCTCGAAGAAGCGCGTGCGCAGGGCTTCGTGGCGCTGGATCAGTTGCTGGAAGGTTGCGCGCACCGCGTCTTCATCCAGCTCGCCGCGCAACCGCAAGGCGCCGGGAATGGTGTAGGCGCTGCTGTGCGGGTCGAGTTGCCAGGTGATCCACAAGCGGTTTTGCGCGAGGGATTGCGGCAGGTCTTCCTGTCGCGACAACCCATGGATTGCGCCTTGGGCCACGCCGCCGTCCTGCTGCAATTGCCCGACGCTGGTGGCGAAGGCAGCCAGGGTGGGCGCTTCGAACAACAGGCGCAGGTTCAGTTCCAGGCCGAGGGTTTCCCGCAGCCGGGCGACGACCTGGGTGGCGCTGATGGAGTTGCCCCCCAGCAGGAAGAAGTGATCGTCGGCGGCGACCTGCGTCACCTGCAATTGCTCGCACCAGATCGCGGCAATCTGGTTTTGCAGTTCGGATTGCAGGACAGCATCGCCGACCGGCGCCTGCACGCCGGGGAACTGCGCATAACTGTCGAGGCTGCCGTCCGCCAGGCGTGTGCGGCAGGCCGAGCGCTGCACCTTGCCGCTGGACGTTTTCGGCAAGCCACCGGGGTTGAGCAGCACCACCACGCTCGGCGCTTCCTGGCAGGCTTCGGCCACCGCCTGGCGAATCGCCTTGATCAGTGCTTCCGGCGGCAGGATTTTCTGCACGCTGCGGCTGATTTCGGCGGCGATGCCAATGCCTTCCAGGCCCTGGTCATTCACCGCGAACGCGGCGACCCGGCCCTTGCGCACCACTTCCACTTCACGCTCGATGGCTTGCTCGATGTCTTGGGGATACAGGTTGTGGCCCCGCACGATCAGCAGGTCTTTCAGCCGGCCGGTGATGAACACTTCACCTTCGCGGATAAACCCGAGGTCGCCGGTCCGCAGCCAGGTACGGCCTTCGTGCTGGACGAAGGTCTTGGCGGTGGCTTCAGGGTTGCGCCAATAACCATGGGCGATGCTCGGGCCGGTCGCCCAGATTTCACCGACGGCATTGTCGGGGAGCGTCGCCAGGGTGGCGGGGTCGGCAATCAGCACCGCGTGCTCGGGCTGGCTGGTGCCGCAACTCATGATCGCCGCGCCCTGCCCTGGCTCGGCGCGATTGGCGGCCAGAGCCTGTTCGTCCAGGCGCAGGGCCGGGATGCCGTGGCCACGGGTGCCGCCGGCAACGAACAAGGTGGCCTCCGCCAAGCCGTAGGAGGCGAAGAAATTGTTCGGGGTAAAACCGCAGGCGGCGAACTTCTCGGCGAAGCGTTCGAGGGTGTCGAGGCGGATCGGCTCGGAGCCGGAATACGCCACGCGCCATTTGCTCAGGTCCAGGCGATCCAATGCCGATTCGCTGACTCGCTCGCTGCACAAGCGATAGGCGAAGTCCGGCCCGCCGCTGATGGTGCCGCCGTATTCGCTGATCGCTTCGAGCCAGCGCAATGGCCGGCCAAGGAAGTACGCCGGCGACATCAATACGCACGGCACACCGCTGAAGATCGGCTGCAGCAGCCCGCCGATCAGGCCCATGTCGTGGTACAGCGGCAACCAGCTGACGATCACGTCGTCGGGGTTCAGGTCGATGCCGAAGCCGTGACGGATCAGCAATTCGTTGGCCACCAGGTTGCCGTGGGTCACTTGCACGCCCTTGGGCAACGCAGTGGAGCCGGAGGTGTATTGCAGGAAGGCGATGTCATCGTCCTGCAAGTTGGGCGCGATCCAATTGCCCGCGATTTCAACATGGAGACTGTCAACGCAAAGCAACTGCGGCGCGCCTTCGAGTTGCGCCAGCGAATCACCGAGGCTGGACGTGGTCAGCAGCAACCGCGGCTCGGCGTCTGCAATGATCGACAGCAGCCGCTCCTGATGATGGCGGCGGGCGGACTCCGGCGGATAGGCCGGCACCGCGATGACCCCGGCGTACAGGCAACCAAAGAACGCCGCGACGTAATCCGGCCCGCTGGGGAACAGCAGCACCGCACGATCGCCCAGCCCGGCGTCGGCCTGCAAGGCGGCGGCAATGGTGCGGGCGCGCAGGTCGAGGTCGCGGTAACTGAGGACAACGCTCTGTTCGGCCGTCTCGGCAAGGAAGCGCAACGCCAGTCGATCCGGGGTTTGCGCGGCGCGGCGTTGAAGGGACTGAACCAGGGTGCGGGGAAGTTCGAAGGCGTCCATCATGGGGTTCCTGCCTGAAATCGGCTTACTGGGAAATCGGGGAATGTGTGGCCGGGGGCTTGTTCAGCCGGTTGCCCGGGCCATCTGCCGCGCGGCGTCGTTGCGCCAGCGGGCCAGGTGTTCGTCGGCGTAACGCCGCACACAGCGCAGTACGGAACTCTCGTGCTGCACCAGGAAGAAGTGGTGACCGTCGAACATGTCGAGGGAGAAACCGCTGGCGGTGTCTTGCTGCCAGTCCAGCAGTTGATCGGCGCGCACCGTGTCCTGCTTGCCGCCGAATACATGGATGGGCAGGCTCAGCGGCTCACGCTCGCCGTATTCGAAACTGCCGCACAGCAGGAAGTCGGCCCGCAGGATCGGCAGCATCAACTGCATCAGTTCGGCGTTGGCCAGCACGTCTTCGCCCGTGCCCTTGAGTTCCCGCAGGCGGGCGATCAGTTGTTCGTCGTTTTTCTCGATGGCGTATTCGCTGACATCGCGACAGGCCGGGCCGGCGGTACCCGAGGCAAACAGCGCCAATGGCGGCGGCGCGCCCCGTTCGCGCAGGGCATGGGCCAGTTCGAAGGCCAGCAGGCCGCCGAGGCTGTGGCCGAACAAGGCGTAGGGGCCGTCCAGCTCGGCGCGGATCTCATCAGCCAGTTGCCCGGCCAGGTTTTTGATATCGCGCTGCAACGGCTCGTCCATGCGCATGCCGCGCCCCGGCAACTCCAGCGGCCGCACCTGCAACCACTCCGGCAGCGCCCGCCGCCAGCGGCTGTAGACCATGGCGCTGGCGCCGGAGTAAGGCAGGCAAAACAGGCGTAATCGAGCCGGCGTGTTCATTTCAGACCACTCCCGCTCACACGATAAAAACCCATTTTGTCCTCCTCCAGGCGCTGATCCTTGGCCGGTTTGTTAACTGGCCTTTCACCCATGAGAACGGATGGCACCGGGAAATAATTAGTCAGCGAGACGCCGTTCACACCTCTCGATAAAGCATAAGATTAGTTCGTCTTCTCATTTGACAATCATTATCATTAAGCATAATTTGTTGCCCGATGTGTAGGAGGCCTCAGCAAGGACGCCCTCCCCCAACCTTCTCTTGCAACAAGGTGATTTCCATGACGGAACAAGTATCCACAGGCAGGTGCGACTCACCCCTACTCCAGGCCTTCGTCGACAATCGACTGATCCTGGTCAAGATCGCAGCGCGTATTACCGGCTGCCGATCCCGCGCCGAAGACGTGGTGCAAGACGCCTACTTCCGGTTGCAATCGGCCCCCACCATCACGTCATCGTTCAAGGCGCAGCTCAGTTACCTGTTCCAGATCGTGCGCAACCTGGCTATTGATCACTACCGCAAGCAGGCGCTGGAGCTGAAATATTCCGGCACGGAAGAGGAAGGCTTGAATGTGGTTATTCACGGCGCTTCACCTGAGACCTCGCACATCAACTTTTCGACGCTGGAGAACATTGCCGACGCCTTGACCGAGTTGCCTCAGCGCACGCGTTATGCGTTTGAGATGTACCGGCTGCACGGGGTGCCGCAGAAGGATATTGCCAAGGAGCTGGGGGTTTCACCGACGTTGGTGAACTTTATGATTCGCGATGCGCTGGTGCATTGCCGGAAGGTTTCCGGGACCCATAGCGACACGTTTGCGCGGCGGGCCTGACGCGCCACACATCCCATGTGGGAGCGGGCTTGCTCGCGAAAGCGGTGGATCAGTCACACATGCATTGACTGACACTGCGCTTTCGCGAGCAAGCCCGCTCCCACATTTGATCTTCGTGCACTCAGATTTTTTGCTCAGTCAAACCAACCCACACCGCTCAAAAAACCGTTCCCGCCCCAGAATCATCAACGCCGCCCGCTTATGAGGAAAATCAAACTCCTTCTCACAGTGGAAACACTGATTCTGCATATGCCCAATCATCTTCCCGTTATCCGCCCGAGGCTCAGCCACCACACGCTGCGTACGCGGATCATCGAGAAACAAGTAATGCACCAGCGCCGACAACCAGCTCGCTACCTTGTGCGGACCACGGTGGTGCTCTTCGCCCACCAGCATATGAATCCCGCGATCGTAATCCGTCGCATCATAAAACGGCGCAATCCGATCCTCCTTCGCCCAATACGCCTCGAAATAAGCAAACGGCTCATCATCGAAACAGCCAATCAACGTCAACGCATGGGGATCCGCTTCCAGCTTGTCCAGATACTCCCGATGCTGTTCCAGGCTGCCGGTTTCCTGCCAGAAATTCGCCACCCGCGCACTGTTCTGCCAACGATTGAAGCGCGCCAGATCAACATCAATCTCCACCGTACGCAGTGAAATCCACGCCCCCAGCCGCGCATCAAACCGCCGATACACCTCGCCCCGCGGCTTCGGCGCACGGGCAGGATGACGCTTGCCACCGCTGATGATCATCTGCTGCGGATAAGTCCCCGTGAGAGATTGCCCCAGCCACGGTTGCGGCAACTGCCAGAACAACGTGCGCTCGCAATGAAACTGCCCGGCAACCCCGGTCGCCACCAGCAACCCACTGCGCAAGGCATCTTCCGGCGCATGCTCAAGACACCAGACCAGTCGCTGACGCCCGGGCTCCCTGGCAAACAGCCAATAACACGCCGCCCACAAGGCACGGGCAGCCGGCACACTGGCGGGCTCCTGCAAATGCACCTGCACCTCATCACCCCGCTCAAGGCGCAGGCGAATCAGCGGCTGGCCCTCAAGGGTGAGGCTCAGGCGGCTATCAGTTTCATCAGCATTCAGGGCGGGTCCCGCCGGCAAGGGCAGCACTGACAGGTCATTCAGATTGGACATGGGATGGGCTCACGAATCGTCGACAGTTCAACAAGTGACGTGAGCCGAGGGCAAAAATTTAGACGATCACGGTACCGGCATTACATCGATGCGGTAAGGCTCGAAGATCTTCAGCAACTGGCCGTTGTCCCTCAGCTGCTTGAGCAGCCCGGCGAACGCCGGCCCCGTGATCGGCGCCTTGGGCCGCAGCAACGCATAGTGGTGGTACACCTGGTCGATCCGCTCGGACACCAGGAACTGCCCCGCCGTATCGGCATTGCGCACCAGGAAATCGCTGAGGTAGGAACGCGTCACCAGGGCGATGTCGGCCCGGCCCCGGGCGACCATCAGCAGGTTGCTGTCGTGGGAATAGGTCAAGGTGGCGTTGAAGTGCTCCGCCATGTACTTGGGGTCGGGGTTGAAGTTGGCGAACGCGTAGTGATAGCCGCTGAACACCGCCAGGCGCTTGCCGGTCAGGTCGGCGAAATACGATTGGTCGCGACCGGGCTCCTGCTGGGCCACGAAGATTTCCGCATCCTCCAGGCCCATGTCGACATCGGTGTGGGCAATATCCTGCCAGCCCCACTTGGGGTTTTCGAAGATCGCCATGTCCACCCGACCTTGCTGGAAGTCGCGAAAACGCCGGGGAATCGAGGTGGGTACCAGCACAAACTGGTAGTCGGTTTGCAGGGCGTTCAAGGCTTCCACCAGTTGCGGCAGCAACCCGGTGTCGGCGCCCTGCTCCGGGCGCACGGTGTATGGCGGGAAATGCGCAGCACCGACCCTCACCAGTTGGGCGGCCGAGGCAGGCATCAGCCACAGTGCGCCAAGTGCCCATATTGAGAGTCCTGCAGCCAATCGCCAAGGCGAAAACATCAAGGCACACACCGTCGAAAACTTTGATCCCGCTAAGCTAGGCGTTTTTGTCTATCGAGACAACTTTCTGCCACACAATTAATAGCTTGCGCGAAAGGGCTAGTCAGCTTTCAACACCATCAGCAAGGCTTCGTCGGCCAGTTGCTCCAGGGTCATGCTGCCCTGGGCGCGAAACCAGGTGGTGGTCCAGGACAAGGCGCCCGTCAGGAAACGCCGCGTGATAAACACATCGCCCTTGATGTAACCGGCGTTTTTCGCCTCCCCCAGCACCTGCAACCAGATCTCTTCGTAGATATCGCGCAAGGCCAGCACCTGGGCCTGGCCCTCGGCCGACAGGGAACGCCATTCATACACCAGCACCGCCATGGCCTCGCCACTGCCGCCCATGATCGACTGCAATTCGCAACGAATCAGCGCCAGCACCCGCTCGCGCACGTTGCTCGCCTCGGCCAGGGAAGCGCGCATCAGGGCGGTGTTGTAGTGGATGGTTTCCTCCATCACCGCCCGCAGGATTTCGTCCTTGCTCTTGAAGTGATGAAAGATGCTGCCGGACTGGATCCCGACCGCGCCGGCCAGGTCACGCACGGTGGTGCGCTCAAAACCTTTGTTGCGAAACAGGTGGGCCGCGGTTTGCAGCAGCTTGCCACGGGCACTGTCGGGGTCGGTCAATTGGCCGGCGTCGACCATGGTGCGCATCACCCGCAGGGCTTTTTGCTCATCCATGCTGCTCTCCTTAACTTCTGGTTACGTCTTGGGCGGCAATTTAGGCCGTGGCAGCCAACCAAGCAAGCGCTTGGGGCAAAGTTATGACCAGAGTTTACAAACCAAGCGCTTGCTTGGTAGTGTGGGTGCCAGCAAACCAGAGGAAGGACGCCCCATGAACAAGACGGTACGCATCGGCTGCGCCAGCGCCTTCTGGGGCGACACCTGCACCGCCGCCGCGCAGTTGGTGCACGGCGGCACGCTGGATTACCTGGTGTTCGACTACCTGGCGGAAGTCACCCTGTCGATCCTCGCCGGAGCGCGAATGAAAGATCCCCAGGCCGGCTATGCCACGGATTTCGTCGAGGTGCTGACGCCGCTGCTGGCGGATATCCAGCGCCAGGGCATCCGCGTGATAAGCAACGCCGGCGGGATCAACCCCCAGGCCTGCGCCGCCGCGTTGCAGGCGGCCTGCGACCAGGCCCGAATCCCGTTGAAGATCGCCGTACTGCTGGGGGATGACCTGCTACCGCAGTTCAAGCAACTGCACGGCGTCACCGACATGTTCAGCGGCGCGCCCTTGCCGCCGATGTGCGTATCCACCAACGCCTACCTCGGCGCGCCCGGTATCGTGCAGGCGCTGGAGCTGGGTGCCGATATCGTGATAACCGGCCGTGTGGTGGACAGCGCGGTGGTCAGCGCGGCGCTGGTGCATGAGTTCGACTGGTCCTGGCAGGATTACGACCGCCTGGCCCAGGCGGCATTGGCCGGGCATATCATCGAATGCGGCGCGCAGTGCACCGGCGGCAACTTCACCGATTGGCGGGAGGTGCCGGACTACGAACACATCGGTTTCCCGATTGTGGAGGTCAGTGCCGACGGCCAGTTCACCGTCAGCAAGGTCGAGGGCACCGGCGGACTGATCAGCGAACTGAGCGTCGCCGAGCAACTGCTGTATGAAATCGGCGACCCGCGCGCCTACCTGTTGCCCGACGTGATCTGCGACTTCAGCCAGGTCAAGCTCCGGCAACAAGGCAAAAACCGCGTGCACCTGCACGGCGCCAGAGGCCTGCCGCCCACCGACCAGTACAAGATCAGCGCCACCTACCCGGATGGTTTTCGCTGCACCGCCAGTTGCCTGATCGCCGGGATCGACGCGGTGGCCAAGGCCGAACGGGTCAGCCAGGCGATCATCAACAAGACCTCAGAGCTGTTCAGCCAGCGCGGCTGGGCGCCCTACACCGACATCAACATCGAACTGCTGGGCAGCGAAGCCACCTACGGCCCCCATGCCCAACGCCAGGACTGCCGCGAAGTGGTGGTGAAACTGGCGGTGCGTCACCCCAGCAAACAGGCGCTGGTGCTGTTCGCCCGGGAGATTGCCCAGGCGGCCACCGGCATGGCGCCGGGGCTCACCGGAATCGTCGGCGGGCGACCTACGGTGTACCCGCTGATTCGGTTGTTTTCATTCCTGATCGATAAAAGCGCCTGCCAATTGCAGGTCGACTTCCTTGGCGAACGGCATGCCTGCGAATTGCCCGTCACCAAACCGCTGAACACCTCGATCGCATTGATCGACCCGCCCAAACCCCAAGGCCGCGCCGACGCCAACGTGCCGCTGGTCAAGCTGGCCGTCGCCCGCTCCGGCGACAAGGGCAACCACAGCAACATCGGGGTGATCGCCCGCGAGCCCGAGTACCTGCCGTGGATCGCCGAGGCGCTGACGCCCGAAGTGATCGTCGACTGGATGAGCCACGTGCTCGACCCGATCCACGGCCGCGTCGAGCGCTGGTATTTGCCCGGCAGCCACAGCCTGAACTTCCTGCTGGAAAACGCCCTGGGTGGTGGCGGGATTGCCAGCCTGCGCATCGATCCCCAAGGCAAGGCCTTCGCCCAGCAACTGCTGGAAATCCCGATTGCCGTGCCGCAGCACATTGCCGATCAATTCACTTAAAGGACCCGCGCCGTGGCCTTCGACTCGATCTTCAAAGCCGACCTGTTCCAGGGGCAGACCATCATCGTTACCGGCGGCGGCAGTGGCATTGGCCGTTGCACCGCCCACGAGCTGGCAGCCCTCGGCGCCCATGTGATCCTGGTGGGGCGCAAGCCGGAAAAACTGCAAACGGTGGCCGCGGAGATCAGTGAGGACGGCGGTCGCGCCAGCTGGCAGGCCTGCGATATTCGTGATGAAGAAGCGGTCAAGGCGCTGGTCGGCCAGGTCCTGCAGGAGCACGGCCCGATTCATGGCCTGGTGAACAACGCCGGCGGCCAGTACCCCTCGCCGCTCGCGTCGATCAACCAGAAGGGCTTTGAAACCGTGTTGCGCACCAACCTGGTGGGCGGTTTCCTGATGGCCCGGGAAGTGTTCAACCAGAGCATGAGCAAGCACGGCGGATCCATCGTCAACATGCTCG
Organism: Pseudomonas sp. GP01-A4; assembly: GCF_058780865.1. NCBI lineage: Bacteria > Pseudomonadati > Pseudomonadota > Gammaproteobacteria > Pseudomonadales > Pseudomonadaceae > Pseudomonas > Pseudomonas sp. GP01-A4. Next base: position 4,206 of record NZ_JBYSWF010000063.1, on the reverse strand, counting down.
CCGACATGTGGGGCGGCATGCCCGGCATGGGGCACTCCGGTGCGGCACGTTCGGGCATGGACAACTTCACCAAGACCGCCGCCTTTGAATGGGGTTACGCGGGGGTGCGGGTCAACGCCGTGGCGCCGGGCTGGATTGCCTCCAGCGGCATGGACACCTACGAAGGCGCATTCAAGGCGGTGATCCCGACCTTGCGCGAGCATGTACCGCTCAAGCGCATCGGCACCGAATCGGAAGTCAGCGCGGCGATTGTGTTCTTGCTCAGCCCCGCCGCCGCGTTCGTCAGCGGCAGCACCTTGCGCATCGACGGCGCCGCCAGCCTGGGCAGCCGCGCATGGCCGCTGCACAAGGCGCAACCGCCGAGCGTGTCCTTTAATGGTTTCCACCGGGCTTACTTGCCGGACGTGCTCAAGGAGGAGAAATAAGCCATGCCGGTGATCGACTCGCAACTCGACGCCCACAGCCCGCAATTCGCGCAGAACCGCGAAGCGATGCTCACGGGCGTCAATCAATTGCGCCAGCTGGAGCAAAACCTGCTGGGCAAGGCCGCCGAAGCCAAGGCCAGGTTCGACAAGCGCGGGCAACTGCTGCCACGGGAACGCCTGAATTTATTGCTCGACCCCGGCGCGCCGTTCCTCGAACTGGCGAGCCTGGCCGGCTACAAACTGCACGATGACAAAGACGGCAGCGCCGCTGGGGGCGGGTTGATCGCCGGCATCGGCTACGTCAGCGGCGTGCGCATGCTGGTGGTGGCCAACAACAGCGCGATCAAGGGCGGGACCATTTCCCCCTCGGGCCTGAAAAAATCCCTGCGCCTGCAACAGATCGCCATGGAAAACAAACTGCCGGTGGTGACGCTGGCAGAAAGCGGCGGCGCCAACCTCAACTACGCCGCCGAGATTTTCGTCGAAGGCGCACGCAGCTTCGCCAACCAGGCGCGGATGTCGGCCATGGGCTTGCCGCAGATCACCGTGGTGCATGGCTCGGCCACGGCGGGCGGCGCTTATCAGCCGGGTCTTTCGGATTACGTGGTGGTGGTGCGTGGCAAGGCCAAGCTGTTCCTGGCCGGCCCGCCGCTGCTCAAGGCCGCCACCGGCGAAGTCGCCACCGATGAAGAACTGGGCGGCGCCGAGATGCATGCGCAAACCGCCGGCACCGCTGAATACCTGGCGGAAAACGACGCTGACGGCGTGCGCATCGTGCGTGAGATTGTCAGCCTGTTGCCGTGGGATGACCGCTTGCCGCCTGTGCCAAAGCGCGCTTACAGCGAGCCGCTGTACCCGATTGACGAGCTGTTGGGGCTGATCCCCGACGATCCGAAAAAGCCCTACGACGTGCGCGAAATCCTCGCGCGGTTGGCGGACGCTTCCAACTTCCTCGAATTCAAGGGCGAGTTCGACCCGCACACCGTCTGCGGCCACCTGCATATCCAGGGCCGCGCCTGTGGCTTTATCGGCAACAACGGGCCGATCACCCCGAAGGGTGCGAGCAAGGCCGCGCAATTTATCCAGCTGTGCGACCAGAGCCAGACACCGCTGCTGTTCTTCCACAACACCACCGGCTTCATGGTGGGCACCGAGTCGGAACAGCAAGGCGTGATCAAGCACGGCGCGAAGATGATCCAGGCGGTGGCCAATGCCCGGGTGCCGAAACTGACCATCGTCGTCGGCGGCTCCTATGGTGCCGGCAACTATGCGATGTGCGGCCGTGGGCTCGACCCGCGTTTCATCTTCGCCTGGCCCAACAGTCGCACCGCCGTGATGGGCGGCGCCCAGGCGGGCAAGGTGCTGCGGATCGTCACCGAAGCCAAGCAACTGAAAGACGGCCTGGTGCCCGACCCCAAGGTGCTCGACATGCTCGAACAGGTCACCGCACAGAAACTCGACAGCCAGTCCACCGCCCTCTACGGCAGCGCAAACCTATGGGACGACGGGCTGATTGACCCACGGGATACACGGACCTTGCTCGGGTTTCTGCTGGACATCTGCCACGAGGCCGAGGTGCGGCAACTACAGCCCAACAGCTTTGGTGCAGCGCGGTTTTGATGATTGTTCCCACGCTCCGCGTGGGAATGCAGCCCGGGACGCCCCGCGCCCCCATAGGGAGAACAATAAAAATGATCTTCACCCAGGAACACGAAGCACTGCGTCGCACCGTCCGTGGCTTTGTCGAGCGCGAGATCAACCCGCATGTGGATGAGTGGGAAAAGGCCGGACGCTTTCCGATCCACGAGATCTTCCGCAAGGCCGGCGACCTCGGTTTGCTGGGTATCTCCAAGCCGGAAAAATTCGGTGGCATGGGCCTCGACTACAGCTACTCGATCGTCGCCGCCGAAGAGTTCGGCAGCATTCGCTGCGGCGGCATCCCGATGTCCATCGGCGTGCAGACCGACATGTGCACCCCGGCCCTCGCCCGCTTCGGCTCCGATGAATTGCGCGAAGAATTCCTGCGCCCGGCCATCAGCGGCGAACAGGTGGGCTGCATCGGCGTCTCGGAAACCGGCGCCGGCTCCGACGTGGCCGGGCTGAAAACCCATGCCCGCAAGGACGGCACCGACTACGTGATCAACGGCAGCAAGATGTGGATCACCAACTCACCGAGCGCCGACTTCATCTGCCTGCTGGCCAACACCTCGGACGACAAGCCGCACATCAACAAGTCGCTGATCATGGTGCCGATGAACACCCCTGGCATCAGCGTCAGCCCGCCCCTGGAAAAGCTCGGCATGCACAGCTCGGAAACCGCCCAGGTGTTTTTCGACGACGTGCGCATCCCCCAGCGCAACCGCATCGGCCATGAAGGCGCGGGATTCATGATGCAGATGCTGCAGTTCCAGGAAGAGCGGCTGTTCGGCGCGGCCAATATGGTCAAGGGCCTGGAGTACTGCATCGACAGCACCATCGATTACTGCAAGGAACGCAAGACCTTCGGCAAGGCGCTGATCGACAACCAGGTGATCCACTTCCGCCTGGCCGAACTGTCCACCGAAATCGAATGCCTGCGGGCGCTGGTGTACCAGGCCACCGAGCAGTACATCAAGGGCCAGGACGTGACGCGCCTGGCCTCCATGGCCAAGCTCAAGGCCGGCCGCCTGGGCCGGGAAGTCAGCGACAGTTGCCTGCAATATTGGGGCGGCATGGGGTTCATGTGGGACAACCCGGTGGCCCGGGCTTATCGCGATGTGCGGCTGGTGTCGATTGGTGGTGGGGCGGACGAGATCATGCTGGGGATCATCTGTAAATTGATGGGCACCCTGCCGGGGAAGAAGTCGTGAACACGTTGTTGCTGGAACCGCATAACGGGGTGCTGCATGTGACCCTCAATCGGCCGGACAGCCGCAATGCCATGAGCCTGGAAATGGTCAACGAACTGCGTGCGGTACTGGCCGATGTGGCTGGGGACAAGAGCGTGCGGGCGTTGGTTATCAGCGGCGCGGGTGGGCATTTTTCGGCCGGTGGCGATGTGAAGGACATGGCTCGCGCGGGGGCCGCGGGTGGCTTGCAGGCGTTGAACCGGGCGTTCGGTACGCTGTTGCAGGAAGTGGAGGCGCTGCCGCAGGTGGTGATTGTGGTGCTTGAGGGTGCCGTGTTGGGCGGCGGGTTTGGGTTGGTGTGTGTCAGTGATGTGGCGATTGCGGATCATCAGGCGCAGTTTGGGTTGCCGGAGACCGGCCTCGGGTTATTGCCGGCGCAGATTGCGCCGTTTGTGGTGAAGCGTATCGGGTTGACCCAGGCGCGGCGGCTGGCTTTGACGGCGGCGCGGTTTGATGGGGTTGAGGCGCTGCGGTTGGGGTTGGTGCATTTTGTGGAGCACGATCCGCAGGCGTTGGCGGAGCGGCTGGATGAGGTGTTGGGGCAGGTTTTGCGGTGTGCTCCGGGGGCTAATGCGCGGACCAAGGCGTTGCTGCTGGCCAGTGGTGAGCAGGTTTTGGGGCCGTTGTTGGACCAGGCTGCCGAGTGGTTTGCCGAGGCGGTTTGTGGTGAGGAAGGGGTTGAGGGGACTCAGGCGTTTGTGCAGAAGCGCAGGCCGGGGTGGGCGCGATGAATCGGGGGCATATCCGTTATTTTTGTAATGGCGACTATGGGTTCCGCTCTTACAGCGGGTCACTTTTGAAAAGCGCAAAAGTAACCAAAACGCTCTTGCCCCACCACTCGGCACCTCGCCTAGGCTCGGTGTGCCCTCACTCCGGCTTTGGAGCGTGGGCCG
>NZ_JBYSWF010000062.1:0-47660 GCF_058780865.1 Pseudomonas sp. GP01-A4 | reverse complement strand
CCCGCTGGGCTGCGTAGCGGCCCCAAAAAAGCGGGAGCGCTGCGCACTCCAGCGGGAGCAAGCTCCCTCGCCACATTCAGCGCAGTTATTTATTGCGGGTAATAAAGTCGCGAATCCGCGTCGCCGCTTCCACGCACTCCGCCAGCGGCGCGACCAGCGCCAGGCGTACACGCCCGGCGCCCGGGTTGACCCCGTCCACTTCCCGCGACAGGTACGAGCCCGGTACCACGGTCACGTGTTCTTCCACGAACAAGTCCCGGCAGAACGCCGCATCGTCGCCCTTCACATTCGGCCACAGGTAGAAGCCGCCGTCCGGGTTTTGCACGTCCAGCACCGGCTTCAGGATCGCCAGCACCGCATCGAACTTCTCCCGGTACAGGTCACGGTTGGCCTGCACGTGGGCTTCGTCCTGCCAGGCAGCAATGCTCGCCAGTTGGGTTTGCACCGGCATCGCGCAACCGTGGTAGGTGCGGTACAGCAGGAAGCCCTTGAGGATATCGGCGTCGCCGGCCACAAAGCCCGAACGCAGGCCCGGCAGGTTGGAGCGCTTGGACAGGCTGTGGAACACCACGCAACGCTTGAAGTCCTGGCGGCCCAGTTCCACGCAGGCGCTGAGCAGGCCTGGCGGCGGGGTTTGTTCGTCGAAGTACAGCTCGCTGTAGCACTCGTCGGCGGCGATCACGAAGTCGTATTCGTCGGCCAGGGCGATCAGCTTTTTCAGGGTGTCGACGGGAATCAGTGCACCGGTGGGGTTGCCTGGCGAGCACAGGAACAGGATCTGGCAGCGTTTCCAGATGTCCGGCGATACCGCGTCGAAATCCGGGTTGAAGCCGTTTTCATCCAGGCACGGCAGGTAATGCGGCTTGGCCCCGGCGAGGAACGCCGCCCCTTCGTAGATCTGGTAGAACGGGTTCGGGCTGACCACCAGCGCGTCGTCGCCGCGGTTGACCACGGTCTGGGTGAAGGCGAACAGCGCTTCACGGGTGCCGTTCACCGGCAGGATGTTGCGCGCCGGGTCAAGCCAGCCCTTGGGCACGCTGAAACGGCGTTCACACCAGGCGCCAATGGCTTCGCGCAGGGCGGGAATGCCCAGGGTGGTGGGGTACACCGCCATCTGGTCCAGGTTGTTGGCCAGCGCCTCGGCGACAAACTGCGGGGATTTGTGCTTCGGCTCACCGATGGACAGGGCGATGGGGCGTTTGTCCGGGTTCGGCGTGACGCTGCCCAGCAGGACGCGCAATTTCTCGAACGGGTAGGGCTGCAGCTGGTTCAGGGCGTTGTTCATCGATAAATCTCGTTCAATTCATTGGAAGCTGAAAATGGGCGGTCGGTCAGATGCTCAAGCGTGACATCTCGACGCCGGTCTCCTGATTGACGCTCAACTGCTGGACGATGGCTTCCTGCAAGCGTCGGCACAGTTCAGGGTCGGAAAGCGGCTGGTTGTCGGCATCGGTAATGAAGAACACGTCTTCCACCCGCTCGCCCAGGGTCGCAATCTTGGCGTTCTGCAACGACAGGTCGAACTCCAGGAATATCGTGCCGATCCGTGCCAGCAGGCCCGGGCGGTCCGGCGCGCTGAGTTCCAGCACCGTCACCGGGCGCTGGGCGTCGTTGTGGATGGTCACCTCGGGGGCAAAAGCAAAGTGCTTGAGCTGGCGCGGCACCCGACGCTGGATGATGGTCGGGTAGTCGTCAGGATTGCGCAGCGCGTCGGTGAGGCCTTTGCGGATCTTTTTCACCCGCTCCGGGTTGTCGCCGATGGACTCGCCTTCTGTGTCGAGCACGATGTAGGTGTCGAGGGTGAACTGGCTGCTGGAGGTGATGACCCGGGCGTCGTGAATGTTCAGGTTGAGCTGGTCCATCGCCGCCACGGTCACGGCGAAGAAGTCGTGCTGGTCGGGCGCGTAGATGAAGATCTGGGTGCCACCCTCGAACTCGCGCTGGGTGGTTTCCTTGATCAGCACCAGTGGGCCGCCATCGGCCGGCTGCTGCAGGATCGCGTCGCTGTGCCAGGCCACGTCGCCGGCGGTGTGGCGCAGGAAGTAGTCGTCTCCCAGTTGCGACCAGAGTTGCTCGACGTCGTCCGGGTCATTGCCGCCACGCACCAGAATATCCAGGGCCGCGCTTTGGGTGCGGCGGATCTGTTCTTCGCGGTCCACCGGGTTCTCCAGGCCGCGACGCAGCGCGCGCTTGGTCTCGGTGTAGAGCTGGCGCAACAGGCTGGCGCGCCAGGAGTTCCACAGCGTCGGGTTGGTGGCGTTGATGTCGGACACGGTGAGCACGTACAGGTAGTCGAGGCGGGTTTCATCGCCGACGGCCTGGGCAAAATCGTGGATCACCTGCGGGTCGGACAAGTCCTTGCGCTGGGCGGTGGTGGACATCACCAGGTGGTTCTGCACCAGCCACACGATCAGGCGGCTGTCCCACAGCGGCAACTGGTGACGCTGGCAGAACGCTTCGGCGTCCACTGCGCCAATTTCCGAGTGATCGCCATGCCGGCCCTTGCCGATGTCGTGGTACAGGCCGGCGAGGTAGATCAATTCCGGCTTGGGCAGACGCGCCATGAGCTTGCTGGCCAGCGGGAATTTCTCTGACACCTGGGTGTACTGCAACTTACGCAGGTGCTTGATCAGGTTCAGGGTGTGGGCGTCCACCGTGTAGATGTGGAACAGGTCGTGCTGCATCTGCCCGACGATAAAACCGAACTCCGGCAGGTAGCGCCCCAGGATCCCGTAGCGGTTCATGCGACGCAGGTTGCGGTGGATGCCGATCTTGCACTTGAACAGCTCGATAAACAGGCTGGTATTGCGGATGTCGTGGCGGAAATCGTCGTCGATCAGGTGACGGTTTTCCCGCAGCAGGCGAATGGTGTCGGCGCGTACGCCCTTGATTTCCGGCTGCTGGGCCATCAACACGAAGATTTCCAGCATGGCGAACGGCGTGCGTTTGAACACGTTGTCGTTGCGTGCCTCGATATAGCCATCGTGGAGCTGGAAGCGCGCGTTGATCGGCTGCGGCGGTGCTTCGTCTTCCGGGGCCAGGATCACTTCTTCGAAGTGCTGGATGATCAGGTCGCTGAGCTGGGCAATGCTCATCACCACGCGGTAGTACTGCTGCATGAAACTTTCGATGCTGGTCTTCGCGTCTTCGCCTTCAAACCCCAGCAGGGTGGCGATGGAGCGCTGGTGGTCGAACAGCAGGCGGTCTTCGGAGCGCCCGGCCAGCATGTGCAGCGCGTAGCGCACTTTCCAGAGGAATTCCTGGGAGGAGGCCAGCAGGGCGTTTTCGCTCTCCACCAGGAAGCCTTCCCCGGCCAGGGCGCGCAGGTTCAGGGTGCCGTACTGGCGACGGGCGACCCACAAAATCGTCTGGATGTCCCGCAGCCCGCCCGGGGAGCCTTTGACGTTGGGTTCCAGGTTGTATTCGGTGTCGTTGTACTTGTGGTGCCGGGCTTTCTGCTCGGCACGCTTGGCCAGGAAGAAGTCCTTGCTTGGCCACATGTGCGCGGTGCTGGTGACTTCCAGCATGCGCTGGCGCAGGCGCTCGGGGCCGGCGATGGTGCGGCTTTCCATCAGGTTGGTGATCACCGTCAGGTCGGCGCGGGCTTCCTGGGCGCACTCGTCCACCGAGCGCACGCTTTGGCCGACTTCCAGGCCAATGTCCCACAACAGCGTCAGAAAACGCTCGATGGAGTCGCGAAAGATCTCGTGATCGGCGCTGTCCAGCAAGATCAGCAGGTCGATGTCGGAGTAGGGGTGCAGTTCGCCACGGCCGTAGCCGCCGACCGCCACCAGGGCGATATCGGCGTCTTCACTCCAGCTGAACTGTTCCCAGGCCTTTTGCAGGATGTTGTCGACGAACCAGGCGCGGTCCTCGATCAGCCGGCGGATATCGCGGCCGCTACGAAAGCGCCCGTCGAGCACCTCGCGGGCCTGACGAATGGCCTTCTTGAAGGCTGCGATGGGGCTGGCCTTCAGTGCCAGTTCCGCCTGGAACTGGCCACGGTCGAAGAGTTCGGGATCCACCTGGGGCATCGATCGGTTTTCCTTTCTATCTATGGGTCACAGCGTCGCTATTAGAAAACCGGTGCAAACATTACGCCGAAACGCGGGGAATCGTGTCGTCGGCACGCAGGGTGAAGATCTCGTAGCCGGTGTCGGTCACCAGCAGGGTGTGTTCCCACTGCGCCGAGAGCTTGCGGTCCTTGGTGATGGCGGTCCAGCCGTCGCCCAGCACCTTGGTGTCGGCCTTGCCCTGGTTGATCATCGGCTCGATGGTGAAGGTCATGCCTGCCTTGAGTTCCATGCCGGTGCCGGCGCGGCCGTAGTGCAGGATCTGTGGCTCTTCGTGGAACACCTTGCCGATGCCGTGGCCGCAGAACTCGCGCACCACCGAGAAGCCGTTCTTTTCAGCGTGCTTCTGGATGATTTCACCGATGTCACCCAGGCGGCAGCCAGGCTTGACGATCTCAATGGCCTTGTACATGCATTCCTGGGTGACTTGCGACAGGCGCTCGGCCCAGACCGGCACGGTGCCGACGTGGAACATGCGGCTGGTGTCGCCGTGGTAGCCGTCCTTGATGACGGTGACGTCGATGTTCAGGGTGTCGCCGTCCTTCAGCGGCTTGTCGCCGGGAATCCCGTGGCACACCACGTGGTTGATCGAGGTGCAGATCGACTTGGGGAAACCCTTGTAGTTCAGCGGCGCAGGGATGGCCTTTTGCACGTCGACGATATAGTCGTGGCAAATGCGGTCCAGCGCTTCGGTGGTGACGCCGGGCTTGACGTGTTCGGCAATCATTTCCAGGACGTCGGCAGCCAGTTTGCCGGCAACACGCATGCCAGCGATATCTTCGGCGGTTTTGAGGGTGACGGTCATACAGGCTCTCTCTAGCGCGACGCGCTGAAATCAATACGGTTTACGGGTGTGCGACAAAAGGTTGCAGAATTCGCACAAGCCCAAAAAACGCGATTCTAGCAGACGCAAGGGTGAAACCATGAGCGTCTGGCGATCGCTTCTGTCTATAAGGATGGGGGCATTCTGGCTCTATTCAAAGGCTTAGGCAAAAGCGACTGACGGCAAATGTGATTGCGGGTTTCGTTTTTGCAAGCTCTGTGGTATAAAATGCGCCGCTTTCCGGGGATACCCCGCAAAGCTTAAATCCACACACGTGTCGACACGATGACCTGGGTGCCGGAGGCGAATGCCGCTGGTTGGTCATTGGGATACGTGGAGGCCAAACCCGACTTATTAAGGAACTATCATGTCCCAAGTCAACATGCGCGATATGCTGAAGGCCGGTGTGCACTTCGGTCACCAGACCCGTTACTGGAACCCGAAAATGGGTAAATACATTTTCGGCGCGCGTAACAAGATCCACATCATCAACCTTGAAAAAACCCTGCCAATGTTCAACGAAGCTCTGACTTTCGTAGAGCGCCTGGCCCAGGGCAAAAACAAGATTCTGTTCGTCGGCACCAAGCGTTCCGCTGGCAAGATCGTTGCTGAAGAAGCAGCACGTTGCGGTTCGCCGTACGTCGATCACCGCTGGTTGGGCGGCATGCTGACCAACTTCAAAACCATCCGTGCTTCCATCAAGCGTCTGCGTGACCTTGAAGTGCAAGCCGAAGACGGTACTTTCGCCAAGCTGACCAAGAAAGAGGCGCTGATGCGCACTCGCGACCTGGAAAAGCTCGATCGTTCCCTGGGTGGTATCAAGGACATGGGCGGTCTGCCTGACGCACTGTTCGTTATCGACGTTGATCACGAGCGCATCGCGATCACCGAAGCCAACAAGCTGGGCATCCCGGTTATCGGCGTAGTCGATACCAACAGCAGCCCGGAAGGCGTTGACTACATCATCCCAGGCAACGATGACGCAATCCGCGCTATCCAGCTGTACATGGGTTCGATGGCTGACGCTGTAATCCGTGGTCGCAACCACGTTGCTGGCGGTACCGAGCAGTTCGTTGAAGAAGCTCCGGTAGCTGCAGCTGAGTAACTGACGCCTTGGCGTTGACTCAGTAAGCAAAAAGGGGGCTTGGCCCCCTTTTTGCCACCTCGAAAACCATTTGTCGGCAGCGCAGCTACAACATTTGTAACGTGCAGCGGCCTACAAGGGTGGTTCGGGAAGAATTGATCGCCCGTTCAATCGGGTGGAATGGTTGAAAACCTATCCAAGAGGATTTTGAAAATGGCAGAGATTACTGCAGCGTTGGTTAAAGAACTGCGTGAGCGTACCGGCGAAGGCATGATGGATTGCAAAAAGGCCTTGACCAAGGCCGGCGGCGACATCGAAAAAGCCATTGATGACATGCGTGCTTCGGGCGCCATCAAGGCTGCCAAGAAAGCAGGCAACGTCGCTGCTGAAGGCGCCATCGCAATCAAGGAAGACGGCAAATCGGCCGTTATCCTGGAAGTTAACTCGCAGACCGACTTCCTGGCCCTGCAAGACGACTTCAAGAACTTCGTCGCTGCCAGCGTTGAAAAAGCATTCGCTGACAAGCTGACCGACGCCGCTCCGCTGATCGAAGCTCAAGAAGCTGATCGTCTGGTTCTGGTGGGTAAAGTGGGCGAGAACGTTAACATTCGTCGCCTGACCCGCGTTGAAGGTGACGTTGTGGGTGCTTACCTGCACGGCAACAAGATCGGTGTTGTGGTTGCCCTGAAAGGCGGCAACGTTGAACTGGCCAAAGACATCGCTATGCACGTAGCGGCCAGCAACCCTGAATTCCTGCTGCCATCGGAAGTTTCTGCTGAAGCCATCGAACGCGAGAAAGCCGTGTTCCTGCAGCTGAACGAAGAGAAAATCAAAGGCAAGCCTGAAAACATCGTTGAAAACATGGTCAAGGGCCGTATCAGCAAGTTCCTGGCTGAGGCTTCCCTGGTTGAGCAGGCGTTCGTCAAGAACCCTGAAATCAAGGTTGGCGAACTGGCCAAGAAAGCCGGTGCTGAAATCGTTTCCTTCACCTACTACAAGGTAGGCGACGGCATCGAGAAGCCGGTCGACAACTTCGCTGAAGAAGTTGCTGCCCAGCTGGCTGCCACCAAGAAGTAAGACAGTTTTTAACTGTCGCCCAAAAGAGGCTGCCCGCTTACGCGCGCAGCCTCTTTTCAAATGGGGTGATCGATTTTTATTGGTTTCCCTTTGGAACTGGCTTACAAAGCCGTGTTCCGATGGCGCTGTGACAGCGTCAAGCTAGAGTGAACGCAGGCCGTAAACGGCTTGCCAAGAATTTTCAAAAAATACGCCGCAGGAGAGATTCGCAATGGCTCAGCAGGGCAGTGGTCATCAGGCTCGCTATAAACGCATTCTACTCAAGCTTAGCGGCGAGGCCCTGATGGGCTCGGAAGAGTTTGGGATCGATCCCAAAGTACTCGATCGCATGGCGCTGGAAGTCGGCCAGTTGGTCGGTATCGGTGTCCAGGTCGGTCTGGTGATTGGCGGCGGCAACCTGTTCCGTGGCGCGGCACTCAGCGCTGCCGGCATGGATCGGGTGACAGGCGACCACATGGGCATGCTGGCCACTGTGATGAACGCCCTGGCCATGCGTGATGCGCTGGAGCGCGCCAATATCACCGCGATCGTGATGTCGGCTATTTCCATGGTTGGTGTAACGGATCACTATGATCGTCGCAAGGCCATGCGTCACCTGGATGCCAAGGAAGTCGTGATTTTTGCGGCCGGTACCGGCAACCCATTCTTTACCACCGATTCGGCAGCTTGCCTGCGTGGTATCGAGATCAACGCGGACGTGGTGCTCAAGGCCACCAAGGTTGACGGTGTCTACACTGCAGACCCATTCAAAGACCCGCATGCCGAGAAGTTCGATCATCTGACTTATGATGAAGTACTGGATCGCAAGCTGGGCGTGATGGACCTGACGGCAATTTGCTTGTGCCGCGACCACAAGATGCCGCTGCGCGTATTTAACATGAACAAGCCCGGCGCCCTGCTGAACATCGTACACGGCGGCGCGGAAGGGACTCTGATCGAGGAAATCGAACAATGATCAACGAAATCAAAAAAGACGCTCAAGAGCGCATGCAAAAATCCCTGGAATCCCTGAACCATGCGTTTGGCCAGATTCGTACCGGCAAGGCCCACCCAAGCATCCTGGGCAGCGTGATGGTGCCTTACTACGGCGCTGATACCTCGATCACCCAAGTGGCCAACATCACTGTAAAAGATTCGCGCACCCTGCAAGTCGTTGCTTTCGAGCGCAACATGCTCGGCGCCGTCGACAAGGCCATCCAGAGCGCCGGTTTGAACCTCAATCCGACCAACCTGGGCGAATTGCTGCTGATCTCCATGCCTGCCCTGACCGAAGAAACCCGCAAGGGCTTCACCAAGCAGGCGCGCAGTGCAGCGGAAGACGCACGTGTTGCCGTGCGCAACATCCGTCGTGATGCCTTGGGTGACCTGAAGAAGCTGGTCAAGGACAAGGAAATCAGCGAAGACGAAGAGCGCCGTGCCGTTGCTGATATCGACAAGCTGACTAAAGATGCCGAGGCCCAGATCACCAAGGCCACGGAAGATAAAGAAAAGGACCTGATGGCCGTATAAGGGGTCAGGACGCCTTCATGGAAAAGACCAAGCAGACTGTGCCCTCCGTGGTGCCGCGCCATGTCGCGATCATCATGGACGGGAATAATCGCTGGGCGAAGAAGCGCTTTATGCCGGGCGTTGCCGGGCATAAGGCGGGTGTCGACGCTGTACGAGCCGTGATTGAGGTGTGCGCCGAGGCCAAGGTCGAAGTATTGACCTTGTTCGCGTTCTCCAGTGAAAACTGGCAGCGCCCGGCCGAGGAGGTCAGTGCCTTGATGGACCTGTTCTTCAAGGCCCTGCGCCGCGAGGCCAAGCGCCTGAACGAGAACAACATCAGCCTGCGTATCATCGGTGACCGTTCGCGGTTTCATCCGGAGCTGCAGGCGGCCATGCGCGAAGCCGAGGCGATCACTGCCGGCAGCAACCGTTTTGTGCTGCAGATCGCAGCCAACTACGGCGGCCAGTGGGATATTGCCCAGGCCGCGCAGCGTCTGGCGCGGGAAGTGCAGGCCGGCCATCTGCGCCCGGAAGACATCACCCCCGAACTCTTGCAAACCTGCCTGGTGACCGGCGACCTGCCGTTGCCGGACCTGTGCATTCGTACCGGTGGCGACCATCGCATCAGCAACTTCCTGTTGTGGCAGTTGGCCTATACCGAACTGTACTTCTCCGACCTGTTCTGGCCGGACTTCAAACACGATGCCATGCGCAATGCGCTGGCCGATTTCGCTTCCCGTCAGCGTCGCTTCGGTAAAACGAGCGAGCAGATCGAAGCTGGAGCCCGGGTTTAATGCTTAAACAACGAATCATCACGGCGCTGATCCTGCTGCCTATTGCCCTGTGCGGGTTTTTCCTGCTTGAAGGTGCGAACTTCGCGCTGTTCATCGGCCTGGTTGTGACCCTGGGTGCCTGGGAATGGGCGCGCCTGGCGGGTTTCGCCGCGCAGTTGCCTCGTGTGGGGTATGCCGCTGTCGTGGCGTTGTTGATGTTCCTGATGTACATCCTGCCGGACGTGGCGCCCTGGGTGCTGGGTGCGGCGGTGTTGTGGTGGGCGTTGGCGACCTATCTGGTGCTGACCTATCCGGGCACCAGCAGTCATTGGTCCAGTGTCGCCTGCAAGCTGGTGATTGGCCTTTTGATTCTGTTGCCTGCCTGGCAAGGCCTGGTCTACATCAAGCACATGCAACTGGGTAACTGGCTGATCATGGCGGTGATGGTTCTGGTGTGGGGTGCCGATATCGGCGCCTATTTCTCCGGGCGTGCCTTCGGCAAGCGCAAGCTGGCGCCGGCGGTCAGTCCGGGCAAAAGCTGGGAAGGCGTTTATGGCGGCCTGGCGTTGACCCTGGTGATTACCGTGGTGGTCGGTGTGGTGCGTGGCTGGACCGTCAAGGAAATGCTACTGGGCCTGGTGGGCGCAGCCGTGGTGGTGTTCATCTCGGTGGTCGGTGACCTGACCGAAAGCATGTTCAAGCGCCAGGCCGGGATCAAGGACAGCAGTAACCTGCTGCCGGGTCACGGTGGCGTGCTGGACCGTATCGACAGCCTGACTGCCGCGATCCCGATCTTTGCCGTATTGCTGTGGATGGCTGCCTCGTGAGCCGCCTGCAACAGGTAACCGTGCTGGGCGCTACCGGCTCGGTGGGGCTAAGCACCCTGGATGTGATTGCCCGTCATCCCGAGCGTTATCAAGTATTCGCCTTGACCGGTTTCAGTCGCCTGAGTGAACTGCTGGCACTGTGTGTGCGGCACGCGCCGCAATACGCAGTAGTGCCCGAAGCGGCAGTTGCACGTGGTTTGCAGGATGACTTGCGCGCTGCGGGCCTGGCGACTCAGGTATTGGTGGGGGAGGAGGGGTTGTGCCAGGTTTCGGCAGACCCTGAGGTCGACACCGTGGTTGCGGCGATTGTCGGCGCTGCCGGCTTGCGCCCGACCCTGGCGGCCGTTGATGCGGGCAAGAAGATTCTGCTGGCCAACAAAGAAGCCCTGGTGATGTCCGGGGCACTCTTCATGCAGGCGGTGCGCAAGAGCGGCGCCGTGCTGTTGCCGCTCGACAGCGAGCACAACGCGATTTTCCAATGCATGCCGGGTGATTTCGCCCGCGGGTTGAGCCAGGTCGGCGTGCGCCGGATTCTGCTGACAGCCTCCGGTGGCCCGTTCCGGCAGACGCCGCTGGCCGATCTGGAACATGTTTCTCCCGATCAGGCGTGCGCTCACCCGAACTGGTCCATGGGGCGCAAGATCTCGGTGGATTCAGCGAGCATGATGAACAAGGGCCTGGAGCTGATTGAGGCCTGCTGGTTGTTCGATGCCCGGCCGGACCAGGTCGAGGTGGTGATCCACCCGCAAAGTGTGATTCATTCCCTGGTGGACTATGTGGATGGCTCGGTATTGGCCCAACTGGGCAATCCGGACATGCGTACGCCGATCGCCAATGCCCTGGCATGGCCTGAGCGGATTGACTCGGGTGTTGCGCCGTTGGATCTGTTTGCCATTGCCCGTCTGGACTTCGAAGCGCCCGACGAGCAACGCTTCCCTTGCCTGCGTCTTGCGCGGCAAGCTGCGGAGGCGGGTAACAGTGCCCCGGCGATGCTGAATGCGGCCAATGAAGTGGCTGTGGCGGCGTTTCTGGACCGGCGCATCCGCTTTCCGCAGATCGCGGGTATCATCGAGGACGTTTTGAGCCTTGAGCCCGTCGTCCCGGTGAATGATCTGGGCGCGGTGTTCGAAGCGGATGCAAAGGCCCGGGCCTTGACCGAGCAGTGGTTGAGCCGCAATACGCGTTAGCCTCTGGGTGTGTTCAAGCCTTCAGGCACTGGATTGAAATGCGGAGAAATTAGATGAGTGCGCTCTACATGATTGTCGGCACCCTGGTTGCTCTGGGTGTGCTGGTTACCTTCCACGAGTTCGGCCATTTCTGGGTCGCGCGTCGTTGCGGCGTCAAGGTACTGCGCTTTTCCGTAGGCTTCGGCATGCCGTTGCTGCGCTGGCACGACCGTCGTGGCACCGAGTTCGTAATTGCGGCCATTCCATTGGGCGGCTACGTCAAGATGCTCGACGAGCGCGAAGGCGAAGTGCCGGCTGATCAGTTGGATCAATCCTTCAACCGCAAGACCGTTCGTCAGCGCATCGCCATCGTCGCGGCAGGCCCGATCGCGAATTTCCTGTTGGCGATGGTGTTCTTCTGGGTCCTGGCCATGTTGGGTAGCCAGCAGGTGCGTCCGGTGATCGGTGCCGTCGAGGCCGACAGCATGGCGGCGAAGGCCGGCCTGACTGCCGGGCAAGAAATTGTTGCAGTTGATGGCGAACCAACCACCGGCTGGGGTGCCGTCAATTTGCAGTTAGTGCGTCGCCTGGGTGAAAGCGGCATCGTGAAACTGGTGGTGCGCGATCAGGATTCCACCACCGAAACCTCGCGCGAGCTGGCCCTGGACCACTGGCTGAAAGGCTCCGATGAGCCTGACCCGATCAAATCCCTGGGCATTCGCCCATGGCGTCCGGCCTTGCCGCCGGTGCTGGCGGAGCTGGATCCGAAGGGGCCGGCCCAGGCCGCGGGTCTGAAAACCGGTGATCGCCTGCTGGCCCTCGATGGCCAGGCGCTGAGTGACTGGCAGCAGGTGGTCGACCTGGTGCGTGTACGCCCTGATACCAAAATTGTGCTGAAAGTTGAGCGCGATGGTGCTCAAATCGACGTCCCTGTGACCCTGGCGGTTCGTGGGGAAGCCAAGGCAGCCGGGGGTTACCTGGGGGCCGGCGTCAAAGGTGTCGATTGGCCACCTTCGATGGTTCGAGAGGTCAGCTTCGGGCCGTTGGCGGCGATTGGCGAGGGTGCGAGACGCACCTGGACCATGAGTGTGCTGACCCTCGATTCCCTCAAGAAAATGTTGTTCGGCGAGCTCTCGGTAAAAAACTTGAGTGGACCGATAACCATTGCTAAAGTGGCGGGCGCTTCTGCCCAGTCGGGCGTTGTAGATTTCCTGAATTTCCTGGCTTATCTGAGTATTAGCCTTGGGGTTCTGAATTTGTTGCCCATTCCAGTATTGGATGGGGGGCATCTGTTGTTTTATCTGGTCGAGTGGGCGCGTGGTCGCCCCTTGTCGGATCGGGTGCAGGGTTGGGGGATACAGATCGGTATCAGTTTGGTGGTCGGGGTGATGTTATTAGCCCTGGTCAACGATCTGGGACGACTGTAACGCTTCGCTGAATTGCGAATCTGCCGCATTTTGCGGCAGTTTGTTTATTGCCAGTTGGAATAAGAAAGGACTTCATGAAACGTCTGCTGCTAACTGCGGTTCTCACCGTATTGATGATCGCCGAAGTTCACGCCGAGTCCTTCACCATCTCCGATATTCGCGTCAACGGCCTCCAGCGGGTTTCCGCGGGTAGCGTCTTTGGTGCCTTGCCGTTGAACGTCGGGGAACAGGCTGATGACCGTCGCCTGGTGGAATCCACTCGTGCGCTGTTCAAAACCGGGTTCTTTCAAGATATCCAACTGGGTCGCGAAGGTAACGTCCTCGTCATCACTGTCGTCGAGCGACCTTCTGTCGCCAGTATCGAGATCGAAGGCAACAAGGCGATCTCCACTGAGGACTTGATGAAAGGCCTCAAGCAATCCGGCCTTGCCGAAGGCGAGATCTTCCAGCGTGCCACCCTCGAAGGCGTGCGTAACGAACTGCAACGCCAGTACGTTGCCCAGGGTCGTTACTCGGCTACCGTCGAGACCGAAGTGGTGCCGCAACCGCGTAACCGCGTCGGCCTGAAGGTCAACATCAACGAAGGCACCGTGGCGGCCATCCAGCACATCAACGTGGTGGGTAACACCAAGTTTGCTGATGACGACCTGATCGACCTGTTCGAACTCAAGACCACCAACTGGCTGTCGTTCTTCAAGAACGATGACAAGTATGCCCGTGAAAAACTCTCCGGTGACCTGGAGCGCCTGCGTTCCTACTACCTGGACCGCGGCTATATCAACATGGATATCGCTTCGACCCAGGTGTCCATCACCCCGGACAAGAAGCACGTCTATATCACTGTCAACGTCAACGAAGGCGAGAAGTACAAGGTTCGTGACGTCAAGCTCAGCGGCGACTTGAAAGTGCCTGAAGACCAGGTCAAGTCCCTGTTGCTGGTGCAGAAGGACCAGGTGTTCTCGCGCAAGCTGATGACCACCACCTCCGAGCTGATCACCCGTCGCCTGGGTAACGAAGGCTATACCTTCGCCAACGTCAACGGCGTACCGACCCCGCACGACGAAGACCACACCGTGGACATCACCTTCGTTGTAGACCCGGGCAAGCGTGCCTACGTGAACCGCATCAACTTCCGTGGCAACACCAAGTCTGCCGACGAAGTGCTGCGCCGCGAAATGCGTCAGATGGAAGGTGGCTGGGCGTCGACTTACCTGATCGACCAGTCCAAGGTTCGCCTCGAGCGCCTGGGCTTCTTTAAGGAAGTCAACGTTGAAACCCCGGCTGTACCGGGTGTGGATGACCAGGTTGACGTGAACTACGCCGTAGAAGAGCAAGCCTCCGGTTCGATTACCGCCAGTGTCGGTTTCGCCCAGAGTGCCGGCCTGATCCTCGGTGGTTCGATCACCCAGAACAACTTCCTCGGTACCGGTAACAAGGTTTCCATCGGCCTGACCCGAAGCGAATACCAGAGCCGCTATAACTTCGGTTATGTCGACCCCTACTGGACTGCTGACGGCGTGAGCCTGGGCTACAACGCCTTCTATCGTACAACCGACTACAAAGACCTCGACGTTGACGTTGCAAGCTATGCAATCGACAGCTTCGGTGTTGGTGCCAACATTGGTTACCCGATCAGTGAGACCTCGCGTCTGACCTTCGGCCTGACCGCGCAGCAGGACAAGATCAAGACCGGTGTGTACACCGTGGATGAGATCTTCAACTTCGTGCGTAAAGAAGGCGACCAGTTCCTGAACTTCAAGGCTTCGGCCGGTTGGTCGGAATCGACCCTGAACAAAGGCGTACTCGCGACCCGCGGCCATTCCCAGAGCCTGACCCTGGAAGCCACCACGCCGGGCAGCGACCTGTCGTTCTTCAAACTCGACTACCGTGGCCAGTTGTTCCAGCCTTTGAGCGAAAACTACACCATGCGCCTGCACACCGAGCTGGGTTATGGCGACGGTTACGGTTCGACCAGCGGCTTGCCGTTCTATGAGAACTACTATGCGGGTGGTTTCAACTCGGTACGTGGTTTCAAAGACAGCACCTTGGGTCCTCGTGGTACCCCAAGCCGTGGCGTGGGTGTGACCGGTAACCAGGGGACTGTGGCTGACTCGGACAACGACCCGCTGCCATTCGGTGGTAACGTGCTGATCCAGGGTGGTGCTGAGATTCTGTTCCCGCTGCCATTTGTTAAAGATCAACGTTCCCTGCGTACTTCGGTCTTCTGGGATGTGGGTAACGTATTCGACTCCAAGTGCGAACAGGTCACCAACCCGAATGGCTCGAAGTCCAACACGCAGTGCAACGACGTGAGCTTCAGCAACCTGGCAAGCTCTGTCGGTGTCGGTGTGACCTGGGTTACCGCGCTTGGCCCATTGAGCTTTGCTCTGGCCATGCCGGTCAAGAAACCGGATAACGCTGAAACCCAGATTTTCCAATTCTCCCTCGGCCAGACGTTCTAAGCGTCTGACCCAAGATAACGACAACGGATTCTGTAGGAGTGCATCGTGCGTAAGTTGACTCAATTGGTTCTCCTGGCGACTGTCCTGGTAGCGACCCCGGCCTTTGCCGAAATGAAAATTGCCGTTCTGAACTATCAGATGGCGCTGCTGGAATCCGATGCGGCCAAGAAATATGCCGTAGATGCCGAGAAGAAATTCGGTCCTCAACTGACCAAGCTCAAGACGCTGGAAAGCAGCGCCAAGGGCATCCAGGATCGTCTGGTAGCCGGTGGCGACAAGATGCAGCAAGGCGAGCGCGAGCGTCTGGAGCTTGAATTCAAGCAAAAGGCCCGTGACTACCAGTTCCAGTCCAAGGAGCTGAACGAAGCCAAGGCTGTTGCCGACCGCGAAATGCTCAAGCAGCTGAAGCCGAAACTCGACAGCGCTGTGGAAGAAGTCATCAAGAAAGGTGCCTTTGACCTGGTATTCGAACGCGGTGCAGTCATCGACGTTAAACCTCAGTACGACATCACCCGTCAGGTGATCGAGCGCATGAATCAGCTGAAGTAAGCCATGACTGCGACTATCAAGCTCGGCCAATTGGCCGAGTTCCTGGGAGCCACCTTGCGTGGCTCCGCGGAGAAGGAAATCACTGGGCTAGCCACCTTGCAGGAGGCTGGCCCAGCTCAGTTGAGCTTCCTGGCAAACCCCCAATACCGTAAATACCTGGGCGAAAGCCGCGCCGCAGCCGTGCTGCTGAAGGCCGCTGACGCCGAAGGTTTTGCCGGGGACGCGCTGGTTGTTGCCGATCCGTACCTGGCGTATGCCCGGGTGTCGCACCTGTTCGATCCGAAACCCAAGGCCCCCGCCGGTATCCATCCGACGGCGGTGATCGCCGATGACGCTCAGGTTGACCCTGCCGCGAGCATCGGTGCTTTTGTGGTGATTGAAAGCGGTGCACGCATCGGGGCGGGTGTAACGCTGGGTGCCCAGTGTTTTATCGGCGCGCGCAGCGAGATTGGTGCCGGTGGCTGGCTGGCTCCGCGTGTGACCCTGTACCACGATGTGCGTATCGGTGAGCGTGTGGTGATTCAGTCCGGTGCCGTGATTGGCGGCGAGGGCTTCGGCTTCGCCAACTCGAAGGGTGTCTGGCACAAGATTGCCCAAGTGGGCGGCGTGTTGATTGGCGATGACGTTGAAATTGGCGTCAACACTGCCGTTGACCGCGGGGCCCTGGCCGATACCGTCATTGGTAACGGCGTGAAACTGGATAACCAGATTCAGATCGCCCACAACGTGCAGATTGGCGATCACACCGCCATGGCCGCCTGTGTGGGGATCTCCGGCAGCACCAGGATCGGCAAGCATTGCATGCTCGCCGGGGGTGTTGGCCTGGTGGGCCATATCGAAGTGTGCGACAACGTATTCATCACCGGCATGACCATGGTGACCCATTCGATTACCGAGCCTGGGTCCTATTCATCCGGTACGGCCATGCAGCCTGCGGCCGAATGGCGCAAGAGCGCGGCGCGTCTGAGGCAGCTCGACGATATCGCTCGGCGCCTGAAACATCTGGAAAAGCGTGTTGGGGACGTGACCCCTGACGGTAATGCTTCATCAGATGGCTGATACCATTTCCATATCAAGTGTGCACAGCCGCTAGACTGCCTCCTTGATTTGCTAGAGGGGCGTGCCTTAGTCCGCACGCTCCCAATCTTTATTACAGGCTTCCCCCCGAAATGATGGACATCAACGAGATTCGCGAATACCTGCCTCACCGTTACCCGTTCCTGCTGGTGGACCGGGTCACGGACCTCAATGTTGAGGAAAAGCGCATTCGTGCCTACAAGAATGTCAGCATCAACGAACCGTTCTTCAACGGTCACTTCCCTGCGCATCCCATCATGCCAGGCGTATTGATCATCGAAGCGATGGCCCAGGCTGCCGGTATCCTTGGTTTCAAAATGCTCGACCTGAAGCCTGCCGATGGCACGCTCTACTATTTCGTGGGCTCTGACAAACTGCGCTTCCGCAACCCGGTAACTCCGGGTGACCAGTTGATCCTTGAAGCCAAGTTCATCAGCTGCAAGCGCCAGATCTGGAAGTTCGAATGCCAGGCCTCGGTCGACGGCAAGCCGGTGTGCTCGGCTGAAATCATCTGTGCGGAACGCAAACTATGAGTTTGATTGACCCTCGCGCAATCATCGATCCGACGGCCGTACTGGCCGCCGACGTTGAGGTCGGCCCTTGGTCGATCGTCGGCGCAGGTGTGGAAATCGGCGAGGGGACAGTCATCGGGCCGCATGTGATCCTCAAAGGCCCGACGAGGATTGGCAAACACAATCGTATCTATCAGTTCTCATCGATAGGCGAAGACACCCCGGACATGAAGTACAAGGGTGAAGAAACACGTCTGGTAATCGGTGATCACAACATCATCCGTGAAGGCGTGACCATTCACCGCGGTACCGTCCAGGACCGTGCCGAGACTACCCTGGGTGACCACAACCTGGTGATGGCTTATGCGCATATCGGTCATGACAGCGTAATCGGCAACCATTGCATCCTGGTCAACAACACTGCGTTGGCCGGCCATGTGCACGTTGACGATTGGGCGATCCTGTCCGGCTTTACCCTGGTGCATCAGTACTGCCATATCGGCGCCCACAGCTTTTCCGGCATGGGTACCGCCATCGGCAAGGACGTTCCGGCGTTCGTCACCGTATTCGGCAACCCGGCCGAGGCCCGCAGCATGAACTTCGAAGGCATGCGCCGTCGGGGCTTCAGCGAAGACGCGATCCACGCCCTGCGCCGCGCCTACAAGGTGGTTTACCGCCAGGGGCTGACGGTCGACCAGGCCTTGATCGAACTGACGGAGCCAGCCGCATTGTTTCCGGAAGTCGCGATATTCCGTGACTCTATCCAGTCGTCGACTCGCGGCATCACCCGCTGATCATGGCCAGGCTGCGTATAGCGTTGGTGGCCGGAGAAGCTTCCGGCGATATTCTCGGTGCAGGCCTGATGCGGGCCCTCAAGCTCCAGCATCCGGCGGTTGAATTCATCGGTGTCGGCGGTCCGTTGATGCAGGCTGAAGGCCTGACGTCCTACTTCCCTATGGAACGCTTGTCGGTCATGGGGCTGGTGGAGGTGCTGGGCCGTTTGCGCGAGCTGCTGGCCCGTCGCAAAAAGCTGATCCAGACCCTGATCGAAGAAAAGCCCGACGTCTTTATCGGAATCGACGCGCCGGACTTCACCCTCAATATCGAACTCAAATTGCGTCAGGCCGGGATCAAGACCGTGCATTACGTCAGCCCGTCCGTGTGGGCGTGGCGGCAAAAGCGCGTGCTGAAGATTCGCGAAGGCTGCGACCTGATGCTGACCCTGCTGCCCTTCGAGGCCAGGTTCTACGAAGAGAAGGGCGTCCCGGTGCGGTTTGTCGGGCACACCCTGGCCGATACCATTCCTCTGCAGGCCGACCGTGCTGCCGCGCGTGCCGAACTGGGTTTGCCCGAAGGTCCGCTGGTGGCCTTGATGCCGGGGAGCCGTGGTGGCGAAGTCGGTCGTCTCGGCGCGCTGTTTTTTGATGCAGCCGAACGCCTGCAGGCGCTGAAGCCGGGTGTGCGCTTCGTATTGCCATGCGCCAGTCCTCAGCGCCGTGCACAAATTGAAGAATTGCTTGTAGGGCGCAACTTGCCGTTGACCCTGCTCGACGGGGGCTCGCACCTGGCACTGGCGGCGTGCGATGCGGTGCTGATCGCCTCCGGCACCGCGACCCTTGAGGCCTTGCTCTACAAGCGCCCAATGGTCGTTGCCTATCGCCTGGCGCCGCTGACCTACTGGATTCTCAAGCGTATGGTCAAAAGCCCCTACATCTCCCTGCCGAATTTGCTGGCCCAGCGTCTGTTGGTGCCCGAGTTGTTGCAGGACGATGCGACGCCTGAAGCCCTGGCGCAAACCCTTTTCCCGTTGATCGACGGTGGCGAAGAGCAGACCCGTGGTTTCGACGAAATTCACCGCACCTTGCGCCGTGATGCGTCGAACCAGGCGGCGGATGCCGTGCTGACGTTGATCGGTCATAAGCAGGAAGTCCTATGAAGACGCAAATGGGCCTGGATTTCAGCCTGGTCGCCGATGCCCTTGACCTGGTTGCCGGTGTTGACGAAGTCGGACGCGGCCCGCTGTGCGGCGCAGTCGTCACCGCCGCGGTGATTCTCGATCCAAACCGTCCGATCCTTGGCCTCAACGATTCGAAGAAACTCACCGAAGCCCGTCGCGAAAAACTCTACGACGAGATCTGCGAGAAAGCCCTGAGTTGGCACATCGCCCGCGCTGAAGTCGAAGAGATCGACAAACTGAACATCCTGCACGCCACCATGCTGGCCATGCAGCGCGCCATTGAAGGCCTGCATATCACGCCAAAAATGGCGATGATCGACGGCAACCGCTGCCCGAAGCTGACGATGCCCGCAGAAGCGGTGGTCAAGGGTGATAGCAAAGTGCCGGCGATTGCCGCTGCATCGATCCTGGCCAAGGTCAGCCGTGACCGTGAAATGGCGGCTTTCGAATTGATCTATCCCGGCTACGGCATCGGCGGGCACAAAGGCTATCCAACGCCCGTTCATCTGGAAGCTTTGGCTCGCCTGGGCCCGACCCCGATCCACCGCCGCTCGTTTGCCCCGGTTCGCCAGGCTTTCGAGGCTCGGGAAAGCCTGATCGAGGTTTAGCAGCAAGGCTGATGTTTTTGCCAAGGCCCGGTACAATCCGGGCCTTGTTGTCTCCACGTTTTGTACAGGATCACTATGCCGGCTTCATTCGTTCACCTGCGCCTGCACACTGAATACTCCCTGGTCGACGGCCTGGTACGGATCAAACCCCTGGTCAAAACGCTGGTGGGCATGAACATGCCTGCCGTGGCGGTGACCGACCAGAACAACATGTGTTCCCTGGTCAAGTTCTACAAGGCCGCCATGGGCGCCGGCATCAAGCCGATCTGCGGTGCCGACCTGTGGCTGTCGAACAAGGATCCGGATAACCCACTGAGCCGCATCAGCCTGTTGGCGATGAACGGCGTGGGTTACCGCAACCTCACCGAACTGATTTCCCGTGGCTTTATCGATGGCCAGCGCAATGGCTCGATCATCATCGAGCGCGAGTGGGTGGCCGAAGCCAGCGAAGGGCTGATCATGCTCTCGGCGGCCAAAGAAGGTGAAATCGGTATCGCGCTGTTGGGCGGCAATCCTCATGAGGCTGAAGTGCTCGCCCGTGAGTGGATGGAGGTGTTCCCCGACCGTTTCTACCTGGAAATCCAGCGCACCAACCGCCCCAACGATGAAGAGCAGTTGCACGCCGCTGTGGCCCTGGCTGAAAAGCTTGGCGCGCCGCTGGTGGCGACCAACGATGTGCGCTTTATCAAGAAGGAAGACTTCGAGGCCCACGAAACCCGCGTATGCATCGGCGAAGGCCGGGCGCTGGACGATCCGCGCCGCTCGAAAAACTACAGCGAAGAGCAGTACCTCAAAAGCGCCGATGAAATGGCCGAGCTGTTCAGTGACCTGCCCGAGGCCCTGGAAAACTCCGTCGAAATTGCCAAGCGCTGCAATATTGAAGTGAAGCTGGGCAAGCACTTCCTGCCCAACTTCCCGATTCCCGATGGCATGACCATCGACGAGTATTTCCGCAAGGTGTCCTTCGACGGCCTCGAAGAACGCCTGAGCGTCCTGTTGCCCAAGGACACCACGCAAGATTACGAGGCCAAGCGCCAGGTCTACGTCGACCGGCTGAATTTCGAGCTGGATATCATTATCCAGATGGGGTTCCCCGGTTACTTCCTGATCGTAATGGACTTTATCCAGTGGGCCAAAAGCAACGGCGTGCCGGTGGGGCCTGGCCGTGGATCGGGTGCTGGGTCGCTGGTGGCCTATGTGCAGAAGATCACCGACCTCGACCCGCTGGAATACGACCTGCTGTTCGAACGTTTCCTTAACCCGGAACGGGTATCGATGCCCGACTTCGACGTCGACTTCTGCATGGATGGTCGCGACCGGGTTATTGAGTACGTGGCCGAGAAATACGGGCGCAACGCGGTAAGCCAGATCATCACCTTCGGTTCCATGGCGGCGAAAGCGGTAATTCGCGACGTGGCCCGGGTACAGGGCAAGTCCTACGGCCTGGCTGACCGCCTGTCGAAGATGATTCCGTTTGAAGTCGGCATGACCCTGGAAAAAGCCTACGAGCAGGAAGAAATCCTGCGGGACTTCATCAAGGTCGATGAAGAAGCGGCTGAAATCTGGGACATGGCGCGCAAGCTCGAAGGCGTGGTGCGTAACGTCGGTAAACACGCCGGTGGTGTAGTAATCGCGCCTACCAAGCTGACCGACTTTTCGCCGATCTATTGCGACGAAGAAGGCGACGGCCTGGTAACCCAGTTCGACAAGGACGACGTGGAGGCGGCCGGCCTGGTGAAGTTCGACTTCCTCGGCCTGCGTACCCTGACGATCATCGACTGGGCGCTGAAGACCATCAACCGCGACCGCGCCAAGGTCAATGAGCCACCGCTGGATATCGCGTTTATCCCGCTGGATGACAAGCCGACCTACAGCCTGCTGCAAAAAGCCGAAACCACGGCCGTGTTCCAGCTTGAATCCCGCGGCATGAAAGAGCTGATCAAAAAGCTCAAGCCCGACTGCCTGGAAGACTTGATCGCACTGGTGGCCCTGTTCCGTCCGGGCCCGCTGCAATCGGGCATGGTGGATGACTTCATCAACCGTAAGCACGGGCGTGCCGAGCTGGCTTACCCGCACTCCGACTACCAGTACGAAGGTCTCAAGCCGGTACTGGCACCGACCTACGGCATCATCCTGTATCAAGAACAGGTGATGCAGATTGCCCAGGTCATGGCCGGCTATACCCTCGGCGGCGCGGACATGCTGCGTCGAGCCATGGGTAAGAAAAAGCCCGAGGAAATGGCCAAGCAGCGCGGTGGCTTCATTGAAGGTTGCGCCACCAACAACATCGATGCCGACCTGGCCGGTAACATCTTCGACCTGGTGGAAAAGTTCGCCGGTTACGGCTTCAACAAATCCCACTCTGCCGCCTATGGCCTGGTGTCTTACCAGACTGCGTGGCTGAAGGCTCACTACCCGGCGCCGTTCATGGCGGCGGTACTGTCTGCGGATATGCACAACACCGACAAGGTCGTGACCTTGATCGAGGAAGTGCGCACCATGAAGCTGCGCCTCGACGCGCCGGACGTGAACACTTCCGAGTTCAAGTTCACGGTGAACGACGAAGGCCGCATCATCTATGGCCTCGGCGCGATCAAGGGCGTGGGCGAAGGCCCGGTGGAGGCGATTACCGAAGCGCGTCAGGACGGGCCGTTCAAGGACCTGTTCGATTTCTGCGCCCGGGTCGACCTCAAGCGCATCAACAAACGTACTCTGGATGGCTTGATCCGCAGCGGCGCCCTGGATCGCCTGGGTCCGTACTTCCATGACGAGCCGAAGGCGTACCAGGCCAATATCGACCGCAACCGCGCGGTATTGCTGACCGCCATGGAAGAAGCGATCAAGGCCGCCGAGCAGACCGCACGCACCCACGACAGCGGCCACGCCGACCTGTTTGGCGGGCTGTTCGTCGAAGAAGATGCCGACGTCTACGCCAACCATCGCAAGGCCAAGGAGCTGACCCTCAAGGAACGCCTCAAGGGTGAGAAAGACACCCTGGGCCTGTACCTCACCGGTCACCCGATTGACGAATATGAAGGTGAAATCCGGCGTTTCGCCCGCCAGCGCATCATCGACCTGAAGCCGGCGCGGGATACCCAGACCGTCGCAGGCATGATCATCGCGCTGCGGGTGATGAAGAATAAAAAGGGCGACAAGATGGGTTTCATCACCCTCGACGACCGCTCGGGCCGGATCGAAGCCTCGCTGTTTGCCGATGCATTCCATTCCGCCCAGTCGCTGTTGCAGACCGACGCGATGGTGGTGGTGGAAGGGGAGGTCAGCAACGACGACTTCTCCGGCGGCCTGCGCCTGCGGATCAAGCGCGTGATGAGCATGGAAGATGCACGCACCAACCTGGCCGAAAGCCTGCGCCTGAAGGTCAGGACCGATGCGCTCAAGGGCGATCAGCTACGCTGGTTGGGTGACTTGCTTAAACGCCACCGTGGCGCCTGCCCGGTGACCATGGAGTACACCGGCAACGACGCCAAGGCGATGTTGCAGTTTGGTGAGACGTGGCGAATTGACCCCGCCGATGGCTTGATTCAAGCATTGCGTGACCAGTTCGGGCGTGACAACGTCTTCCTCCAATACCGTTGACGGTCAGGCAGTACGAAGATCGCCTGATCTCGACCGAACATTTAATCTCGACCTAACCGCGCCTCTCCCTTAAGGTAGGGCGCGAATAGACAACCGGCTGGCCAGGCACTCCTTGGCCGTCGACCCAAGACGGACGCTTATGAACCCGAATTTTCTTGATTTCGAACAGCCGATCGCTGACCTGCAAGCCAAGATCGAAGAGCTGCGCCTGGTCGGCAATGACAATTCGCTGAATATCGGCGATGAAATCGCTCGCCTGCAAGACAAGAGCAGCACGCTTACCGAAGACATCTTCGGCAAGCTGACCAGCTGGCAGATCGCGCGCCTGGCCCGCCACCCGCGCCGTCCGTACACCCTGGACTACATCGACCATATCTTTACCGAGTTCGATGAGCTGCACGGCGACCGTCACTTCTCCGACGACGCCGCCATCGTGGGCGGTATCGCTCGCCTGGACGACCAGCCAGTGATGGTCATCGGTCACCAGAAAGGCCGTGAAGTGCGCGAGAAAGTCCGCCGCAACTTCGGCATGCCGCGCCCTGAAGGCTACCGCAAGGCGTGTCGTCTGATGGAAATGGCCGAGCGCTTCAAGATGCCGATCCTGACCTTCATCGACACCCCGGGCGCCTACCCGGGTATCGACGCTGAAGAGCGCAACCAGAGCGAAGCGATTGCCTGGAACCTGCGGGTAATGGCGCGCCTGAAGACGCCAATCATCGCTACCGTGATCGGCGAAGGCGGTTCCGGCGGCGCATTGGCGATTGGCGTCTGCGACCAGCTGAACATGCTGCAATATTCCACCTACGCGGTGATCTCGCCGGAAGGTTGCGCCTCGATCCTGTGGAAAACCGCCGAGAAGGCACCGGATGCCGCGGAAGCCATGGGCATCACTGCCGATCGCCTGAAAGGCCTGGGTATCGTGGATAAAGTGATCGCTGAGCCATTGGGCGGCGCCCACCGTGACCCGGCTGCCGCTGCCGCGACCATTCGTGCCGAACTCAGCTCGCAGCTGGCGATGCTCAAGAAGTTCGACAACGAGGCGCTGCTGGCCCGTCGTTACGAGCGCCTGATGAGCTACGGTCTCTAAGCCGACGCGTTACTAAATGTGGGAGCTGGCTTGTGTGGGAGCGGGCTTGCTCGCGAAGGCGGTGATTCAGTCAAGATAGTTGGCGACTGACACACTGCATTCGCGAGCAAGCCCGCTCCCACATTTGCCTTGTGTATGCTGGTTACCGCATTCCAGTTTGATGGCGTACTTTGCTATGAAGCCCACCTTAACCGCCAAGCTCCTGCAAATCCTCGCCCCCTGGCGCAACGCCCCGGCCTGGCATATCGCCTTCTCCGGCGGCCTCGACTCCACCGTCCTGCTGCACCTCCTGGCCACTCTGGCCAAAACCGACAAGCTTCCGCCACTCAGTGCTATCCATGTTCATCATGGGCTGCAAGCTGCGGCGGATGCGTGGCCGGCCCATTGCCAGTCCGTGTGCGACGCCTTGTGCGTGCCTTTGCGGGTGATCCGCGTGCAAGTGCAACAAGGTGCAAGCCTGGAGCGCGCGGCCCGTGACGCGCGGTATCAGGCGTTTGCCGAGGTCACCGGGGCAGGGGAGTTGCTGGTCACGGGCCAGCACCGTGACGATCAGGCAGAAACCTTACTGTTTCGGCTGTTGCGTGGGGCTGGCGTGCGTGGCCTGGCGGCAATGCCCGCGCAGCGCCCTTTGGCAGATGGCTATCTGGTGCGACCCTTGCTGGATGTGTCTCGCGCCGAGCTTGAAGCCTACGCCCGTGAACATCAATTGACCTGGATCGAAGACCCGTCGAACGCTGATCCGCGTTTCTCCCGCAATTACCTGCGCCACCATGTTTTCCCACACCTGACTGAACGTTGGCCCCAAGCCGTCAGCACCATGGCCCGCAGCGCCGAACATCTGAGCGAAGCCCACGGCTTGCTCGACGAACTGGCGCAGATAGACCTGCTGGCCGCCAGCCAGCACCCGGTGTTTCCCTGGCTGGCATTGCCTTCGCTGACCCTTGAACCGCTTGCCGCGCTCTCCGAGGCCCGCCAGCGCAACGCACTCATGCACTGGCTGACACCGCTGACACGCTTGCCCGATAGCGACCACTGGACCGGCTGGGCGACCTTGCGCGACGCCAAACACGATGCACAGCCACTGTGGCGCCTGGCCGACGGTCAATTGCACCGTTGTGGTGGACTTATCTGGTGGTTACCTGCCAGTTGGTCGGAATTTTCTGACGCATCGGTGAGCTGGCCGCACCCGCAAAACCCACTACAGTTACCCGGTAACGGCCAAGTGCGCTTCAGCGGCAGTGCACCCGAAGGCCCCCTGAGCATCCGTTATCGCCAGGGCGGTGAAATCATGGAATTGCCAGGCCGGGGCCGGCGCGACCTGAAGCGCTTGCTTAACGAAAGTGCGGTGCCAGGTTTCATCCGTGGCAGATTGCCGCTGCTGTATCAGGGCCAGCAATTGCTGGCTGTGGCCAACCTGCCGGGGCTTGCGGCGGGTGGCGGTACCGGCTGGCAATTACATTGGATGCCACCAACCTGCGATCAAGGTTTGAGCTGATAGAGCCTTTCCGGTAGACTACGCTCCCTTCTTGATACAACTTCTGTGGATTCGCCTGAATCGCAGCAGTTGCCGATTACCAAGCAGTCTTTGCTGGGCGATTCCAAAAAATGTGTAGCGATCAACGTACCGGTGTTTCATTGCTGGTCTGTCACAACGCGGCGGTTTTTTTGAAAGGTGCACTGTGATTAATGCAGGTGATCGGGGGCTTCGGCCTTCCTTCGCTTTCCCCGGCGGCTCGGACCGCTTTAACGCAGACTTCTAGGGTTTTTCATGACGCGCTACATATTCGTCACGGGCGGTGTTGTTTCTTCATTGGGGAAAGGCATTGCCTCCGCTTCATTGGCGGCCATCCTGGAGGCGCGGGGACTTAAGGTCACCATGCTCAAGCTGGACCCGTACATCAACGTTGACCCGGGCACCATGAGCCCGTTCCAGCACGGTGAAGTGTTCGTCACCCACGACGGCGCCGAGACCGACCTGGACCTGGGCCACTACGAGCGGTTCATCCGCACGACCATGACCCAGAACAACAACTTCACCACCGGCCGTGTCTACGAGCACGTGCTGCGCAAGGAGCGCCGTGGTGACTACCTGGGTGCAACCATCCAGGTGATCCCGCACATCACCGACGAAATCAAGCGCCGCATCATCAAGGGTGCAGGCGATGCCGACGTGGCGATGGTCGAGATCGGTGGCACCGTGGGTGACATCGAGTCCCAACCGTTCCTCGAAGCCATCCGCCAGTTGCGTTTCGAAGTCGGCGCCAAGCGCGCGATGCTGATGCACCTGACACTGGTGCCGTACATCGCCACCGCCGGCGAAACCAAAACCAAGCCTACCCAGCACTCGGTCAAGGAACTGCGTTCCATCGGCCTGCAGCCGGACGTGCTGGTGTGCCGCTCCGACCACGCGATCGACATCGCGTCCCGTCGCAAGATCGCCCAGTTCACCAACGTTGAAGAACGTGCGGTAATCGCCCTGGAAGACGCCGACACCATCTACAAGATCCCGGGCATCCTGCATTCCCAGGGCCTGGATGATTTTGTCGTCGAGCGCTTCGGCCTGCAATGTGGCGGCGCCGATCTGTCCGAGTGGGAAGCCGTGGTCGACGCCAAGCTCAACCCTGAGCATGAAGTCACCATCGCCATGGTCGGCAAGTACATGGAGCTGCTGGACGCCTACAAGTCGCTGATCGAAGCGATGAGCCACGCGGGCATCAGCAACCGTACCAAGGTCAACCTGCGCTACATCGACTCCGAAGACATCGAGAACCAGGGCACCGCGCTGCTGGAAGGCGTTGATGCCATCCTGGTTCCGGGCGGCTTCGGTCTGCGTGGCGTGGAAGGCAAGATCACTGCCGTCCAGTACGCTCGTGAGAACAAGGTGCCGTACCTGGGTATCTGCCTGGGCATGCAAGTGGCGGTCATCGAGTTCGCCCGTAACGTGATGGGCTGGAAAGACGCCAACTCCACCGAGTTCGATCGCACCAGCGGTCATCCGGTCGTGGGCCTGATCACCGAGTGGGAAGATGCCACCGGCGCCGTCGAAACCCGTACCGAAGCCTCCGACCTGGGCGGCACCATGCGCCTCGGCGCGCAGGATTGCCTGCTGGAGCCGGGGTCCCTGGTTCACGATTGCTACGGCAAGGACGTGATTGTCGAGCGTCACCGTCACCGCTACGAAGTGAACAACAACCTGCTGCCGAAAATCATGGAAGCCGGCCTGAAAATCTCCGGTCGTTCCGGTGATGGCGCGCTGGTTGAAGTGGTTGAAGCACCGGATCATCCATGGTTCGTGGCTTGCCAGTTCCACCCGGAGTTCACCTCGACCCCGCGCGACGGTCACCCGTTGTTCAGCGGCTTCGTTAAAGCAGCACTGACGCAACATCAGAAGAAGGCGTAAACCTGATGGCCCAGAAGATCATTCGCGTAGGCGACATCGAGATTGCCAACGACAAGCCCATGGTGCTGTTCGGCGGCATGAACGTGCTGGAAAGCCGCGACATGGCGATGCAGGTCTGTGAAGAGTACGTGAAGGTGACCGAGAAACTCGGTATCCCCTACGTGTTCAAGGCCAGCTTCGACAAGGCCAACCGTTCGTCCGTGACTTCCTACCGCGGCCCGGGCCTTGAAGAAGGCATGCGGATCTTCCAAGACATCAAGCAAGCCTTCGGCGTGCCGATCATCACCGACGTCCACGAGCCTGAGCAGGCAGCCGTGGTTGCCGAGGTGTGCGACATCATCCAGTTGCCGGCCTTCCTGTCGCGCCAGACCGACCTCGTGGTCGCGATGGCCAAGACCGGCGCTGTGATCAATATCAAGAAAGCCCAGTTCCTCGCGCCTCAGGAAATGAAACATATCCTGAACAAGTGCGTGGAAGCGGGTAACGACCAGTTGATCCTCTGCGAGCGTGGTTCGAGCTTCGGCTACAACAACCTCGTGGTGGACATGCTCGGTTTCGGCATCATGAAACAGTTCGAATACCCAGTGTTCTTCGACGTGACCCACGCGCTGCAAATGCCCGGTGGTCGCGCCGATTCCGCTGGCGGGCGCCGTGCCCAGGTACTGGACCTGGCCAAGGCCGGCATCAGCCAGTCTCTGGCAGGTTTGTTCCTGGAAGCCCACCCGGACCCGGACAACGCCAAGTGCGACGGCCCATGCGCCCTGCGCCTGGACAAGCTGGAGCCATTCCTGGCCCAGTTGAAGCAGTTGGACGACCTGGTCAAGAGTTTTCCGACGGTAGAGACCGCGTAAGCGCCATTTCTCCGGTAGACTTTCCCTCGCTTTACGCTCAGGCCCGCAGGCCTGAGCCTTGTCGCCTGCAAGCCTGCCCGTTGTTCCACCCTTGCGGTCGGTCAAAAGATTTCCTTCAGCTGCGTCGTTTTCGTCAACTTTGGAGTGTTTACAACAATGGCAAAAATCGTCGACATCAAAGGTCGTGAAGTTCTCGACTCCCGTGGCAACCCTACCGTCGAAGCCGACGTGCTTCTCGATAACGGCATCATCGGCAGCGCCTGCGCGCCGTCCGGTGCTTCCACAGGTTCCCGCGAAGCACTGGAACTGCGTGATGGCGACAAGAGCCGTTACCTGGGCAAGGGTGTACTCAAGGCGGTGGCCAACATCAATGGCCCGATCCGCGACCTGCTGCTGGGCAAGGATCCACTTGACCAGAAAGCCCTCGATCACGCGATGATCAAGCTCGACGGTACCGAAAACAAAGGCAGCCTGGGCGCCAACGCCATCCTCGCCGTGTCCCTGGCCGCTGCCAAGGCCGCTGCACAGGACCAGGACCTGCCGCTGTACGCCCACATCGCCAACCTGAACGGCACTCCGGGTGTCTACTCGATGCCGGTTCCGATGATGAACATCATCAACGGTGGCGAGCACGCTGATAACAACGTCGACATCCAGGAATTCATGGTGCAGCCGGTTGGCGCCAAGACCTTCTCCGAAGGCCTGCGCATGGGCACCGAGATTTTCCATCACCTCAAGGCTGTGCTGAAGGCCCGTGGCCTGAGCACTGCAGTGGGTGACGAAGGTGGTTTCGCGCCGAACCTGGCGTCCAACGAAGACGCACTGAAAGTGATCTCCGAAGCCGTGGCCAACGCTGGCTACAAGCTGGGCACCGACGTGACCCTGGCCCTGGACTGCGCGGCCAGCGAATTCTACGAAGACGGCAAGTACAACCTGTCCGGCGAAGGCCACGTGTTCACCTCGGAAGGTTTTGCTGACTACCTCAAGGGCCTGACCGAGCGCTACCCGATCATCTCGATCGAAGACGGCCTGGACGAGTCCGACTGGGCTGGCTGGAAAGTGTTGACCGACAAGATCGGCGAGAAGATCCAGCTGGTGGGCGACGACCTGTTCGTGACCAACACCAAGATCCTGAAAGAAGGCATCGACAAAAAGATCGCCAACTCGATCCTGATCAAGTTCAACCAGATCGGCACCCTGACCGAAACCCTGGAAGCCATCCAGATGGCCAAGGCTGCGGGCTACACCGCCGTGATCTCCCACCGCTCCGGCGAAACCGAAGACTCGACCATTGCCGACCTGGCCGTGGGCACTTCGGCTGGGCAGATCAAGACCGGTTCCCTGTGCCGTTCCGACCGCGTTTCCAAGTACAACCAATTGCTGCGTATCGAAGAGCAACTGGGCGGCAAAGCCAAGTACAACGGTCGCAGCGAGTTTCGCGGCTGATTGTTAAATGGTAAAAGGTCAGCGGATTACGTCGGAAAAATCACGGCAGCGTGAATTTCGGCGCTAATCTCATGACTAACAAGCACAAGCCTGGTTTTTCCAGGCTTCGTGCTATCAGTTGCTGCAAAAGTTTTGCATGGCTGTCTTTTTTCACTGGATACCCGATATTCGATGCGCAGTCCCAATTGGTTGTTCCTCGTCTTGCTCTTGCTGCTGGCTGGCCTGCAGTACCGCCTTTGGGTGGGGAATGGCAGCTTGGCGCAGGTCACCGAACTGACCCAGCAAATTGCCGCACAGCACGCCGAAAACGAGGTGTTGCTGGAGCGCAATCGCGTGCTCGATGCCGAAGTACTTGAATTGAAGAAAGGCATGGAGACCGTTGAAGAGCGGGCTCGCCATGAGTTGGGCATGGTCAAGGAGGGCGAAACCCTCTACCAGTTGGCCCAATGAGCATTTCGTCACCGGCCTTCTGGGCCGTGATTCCTGCCGCGGGCGTGGGTGCCCGTATGGCCGCGGACCGTCCCAAGCAGTACTTGCAATTGGGTGGGCGCACTATTCTCGAACACAGCCTTGGCTGTTTCCTCGATCATCCGGGCCTCAAGGGGCTGGTGGTCAGCGTTGCGATGGATGACCCTTACTGGCCGACCCTGGCTTGCGCCACCGACCCACGCATTGTGCGCGTTGACGGCGGCGAAGAGCGCTCGGGTTCGGTCCTCAATGCCTTGCTTTACCTGCACGGCCAGGGCGCGAGCGATGACGATTGGGTGCTGGTGCATGACGCCGCCCGGCCGAACCTCAGCCGCGATGACCTGGACAAGTTGCTCTTTGAACTGGCCGACGACAGCGTGGGTGGGCTGCTGGCCGTGCCGGCGCGGGACACCCTCAAGCGCGCCGACAAGCACGGGCGCGTGTTGGAAACGGTTGATCGCACGCCGATCTGGCAGGCCTACACCCCGCAGATGTTCCACCTTGGCGCGCTGCACCGGGCCTTGGCCGACAGCCTGGTCTCGGACGTGGTCATCACCGACGAAGCCTCGGCCATGGAATGGGCCGGGCATGCGCCTCGCTTGATCGAAGGCCGTTCCGACAACCTCAAGGTCACGCGCCCGGAAGACCTTGAATGGCTGCGCCAGCGTCGGACTTTCCAGTCTTCCTGACGGTCACACCGTCATCTGTTCAACCCCGGCCGGGGTCTTGAACTCATCCACCAGTGCCTGAATGCTGTCGAACGGTTTGCCGTCCACGGCCCAACCGGGCGCGCTGATGGCGTATCGGCCGCCCTGTTGATCGATCCTGAAATGGCGTACGTCGCCTCGCCGTGAACGGTAGTGAAGGTGTGCCGGTGTCGTGACGGTGGCCGGGGTCAGCATGAACTGGCCTGGCTTGGTCAGCAGCGTCTGTGGCGTCTTGGCCTGGGGTTGGGAGGGGGCGGGCGCCGGTTGCGCCGGGCGTTGTAAGCTGGCGCGGTCCACCCGCAGGACCAGGTTGGCCTTGACCGTTCCCTCACCCTTGCCGATGCCCAGGCTGGCGGTGCGTCCCGTGTCCACTTCGACGCCGAGGTGCCCGCCAGCCGCTGCATCCTCGATCCGCAGGCCGATGCTGCCGGTGAGTTCGGCAATCCCCGGAATCCCTTTGTAGGTATTGGTATGGCTGTCACCCACCAGTGCGACCCATTTTCCCGGGCGCGGCTTGGTGGTCTGGATCCATTGAATCACCTCGGTGGCGTAGAAGTTCATCATGCGCTGGCGCAAGTTGTCGGCGGTGTCGGGCAGGTCGCGCAGCATGTAGCTGACAGTGCAGTCGATCGGCTGGATTTTGATCCCGGCGTCACGGGCCGCGGTGACGATGTTGACGAACGAGTAGTGCCGGTCGCGCAACGGCGGGTAGATGTTGTTGAGGAAGCCCTTGAGTTCCTCGGGCATCACCGCGCTTCGGGTACGGTAGAACGCCTTGAGCAAGGGCATGTGTACATCCGTCAGCAGATGCTCGAAATAGAGGCGTTTGACCCCCTCGCTGGCCAACAGCGGCATGTTGTTGATCAGGAACGCCTTGCTCGACAGGGCTCCATGGCTTTCGCCGATCACGAGGCCGTCGCTGGCGTGCAGCAGTTTTTGAATGATGGTCGGCTGCGATTCATTCAGGCTGAGCCTTGGAAGCACCGGCCGCATCGGTGAAAACGACAAGTTGGCAAAGAATATCGTGGCATCTTCAGACAGCTTGGTTCTTTTCTCGAAAAACAACTTGCGGGTGTCTTTCACCGGCTGGGCACCGCTGCCCACGGGTTCAAGGTTTTCCGAAAACGAACTGGTGTCGGTGAGCATCTCCGAAACGGTCTCGCGTGCGGGGGGTGGCATCTCGTAGGCACTGTAGAACGTCGAGTGTTGCGGGCCGCCGAACAGCGTGTAGACCCTTTGCCAGGCATTGCGAAATGCGCCTCCGCCGGCCAGCCCGGCCGTGCGCCACTTCAGGTCGGCGCTCTGGATGGCATACAGGCCGGTGGATTGCAGCGTGTTTGGCGCGTTGGGAGCCATTACGAACAGTTCGAAGAAGCCTGATTCATTGGGGGTCTTGTAGGTCAGGTACAGGTCGCCGTGAATCCGGATGGTCTGCAGGCCGCCGGGAGTCATCCGTGGGCTCAGGGTGCGCGTCTCGGTGTTGGCCGCCATGGAGGTTTCGTTGATGGCGCTGACGCTGATCCGGCCCGCATCCTGGCGTACTGCCGGGCCCAGGGTGGGGCGCAGGCTTTCGAGGCCCTTGAGCCCCTTGGACACGCCATGGGCGACCACCGGCAGCGCGTTAAGGGCGCCGAATACAATGCGCTCCTTCGCGTGGGGTTTGCCGCGCAGCAGGTCGTCGGCACCCACCACCATTTCAGTCGCGCCGGAGGTCAGGAAGCAAAATTCCGCCAATAGCGCGTTGCCCATGGCCAGTGCCACGGGAACCGCCAGAATGCAGGCTTTTTCCAGGGCATCCAGGGTGTCGGCCTTGAGCGTATCCAGGGGCGAAATAAAGCTTCGCGCCGCTACTTTTGCAAGGCGTACCCTGATCTGCCGGGCGATGAACTCAAACGGGTTACTGCCCAGTGCCGGATACATCGGGTTATTGATGTACTGCTCGGGATCCCAGTAGTTATCGGCCCGCAGGCTGTTGAACAACCCCGGGGAGGTTGCCGGCTTCGGAAACACCGCCATCCCCACCAGTGCCTCCTCCACGCCGCTGTAGATCAGGCCGGAGTCGATGGCGTCCTCGTCGAAGTGTTGGGTCAGCGCCTTGCGTTGAGTGGCGTCCCTTGCCGTTTCCACCAGCCAACTGCGCATGTCTGCCGGGTTATTGAACCCATGGAAGGGCGAGGAGTTGCCCGGGATATAGAGCAGGGTCACCTGGCTTTGGTTATCGGTGATGGTCAGGATGTCGGTGGATTCGCTGTTGTGAACGCGCAATAGCCGCAGGGACAGGTTTGGGTCGAGGCGATAGGGCTCCTGGAAATCCTCCAGGGTGAGGTTGTCGTGGTTCTTGTCGATGCCGATTCCCGCCGCCCGTGCCGCCAGCTGTCTCTCTGCCACGGTCAGGGTGAACTCATGGAACTGTTCCAGATAGGCTTTGGTGAACGCGATGCGCATCAGGGTGTTGTAGTTTTCCCGGTGGCTGTTCCAGAACTTGCCGATCGCCTCGTCGTAGGTTTGTTCGAAATGGCTTGAGTTAACGATGTGCCTGAAGGTTTTTGGTGAAATCTGCAGCTGCGTGCTCGGGTCGTAAACCTGGGGCTGGCTTTGCAGATACAGCGCCTCATAACGCCTTGGCGGGATCCAGCCCGAGACGATGAACTCTTCGTTGAACATTGCCGGAATCCGGTTATCCATCAAGCGCGGCAGCTCGCTGACAATATTGAAATAAGGTGCAGTGGTGGAAAACCCGGTGGTATTGAGCATGCCGCCCGGGGGCTGGGGCGCATTGCAGACCATGGCCTCGGTCAGCGACATCGACTGGATCACCACGGCGGTGAAGGCCGCATTGGGATTGTCGGTGTTGTATTCGAGGGTGGCGAGGAGGGTGGTATCCGGGTCGAACTCGACCTGGCTGAGGGGCTGTACCCGCTCGCGGATCAACTGGGCGGCGATTTGCGAAGGTACGGGGAAATCCGCCAGGACCTTGCGAACGAAATGACTGATGCGCTGGAGTTGCGGGCCGTTGGTTATCATGGGGGTGCCTGGTTACGCAGTAAAAAAGGCTATTTACCGGCACTCAGGCGCTGCATGGGCGGTAGCTGTCTATCGCAGGTAGACGGGATGGTTGCCCAGGCCCTCCTTGAGAAAGTCCACCAGTTTTCGCACCTTGGGCGAAAGGTGGCGTTGTTGCGGGTACAGCGCCCAAACCGCGGTGTTGGGCGGTTGATGGGCTTCGAGTAACGACACCAGTGCGCCGCTGTGCAAATGCTCCAGCACGTAATAGTCCGGCAATTGGCAAAGACCGACACCTTGCAGGGCCGCATCCAGCACCGCTTGCCCGCTGTTGCAGCGCCAGTTTCCCTGTACACGCTGGGAAAATTCGCGCCCGTCCTGGGCCAGTTGCCAAATATCCGAGCTGCCGATCAGGCAGTTATGCCGGCTTAACTCCGACAAGCTATGTGGCCGCCCGTACCTGGCCAGGTAGGACGGTGACGCGCACAGGTACATACGCCGCGGCGCGAGGCGGCTGGCAACCATGCGCGAATCCGCCAGGCGCCCGAGGCGAATCGCCAGGTCCAGGCCTTCGTGCACCAGGTCCAGCTGGCGGTTGGTCAATTCCACGTCCACGCGCAATTGCGGATAAAGCGCCATGAACCGCGTCACCAGCGGCACGATAAAACGCTCGCCGTAAGCCACTGCGCAGGTCATGCGCAACATTCCCTTGGGCTCGCTGGCCAGGTCGCCCACCGCGCGCAAGGCTTCTTCGCGACCGTCCTGCAATCGCTGGCAATGTTGCAGGAAGGTCTGGCCGGCTTCGGTCAGTGTCACCTTGCGCGTGCTGCGATACAGCAAGCGTGTTTGCAGGCGCTCTTCCAGTCGCGCGACCTGGCGGCTGATATGGGACGACGACACGCCCAGGCGCTCGGCGGCCGCGGTGAATTGGCTGCATTCGGCCACGGCGACGAACTCGTCGATGCCCTCCCAGCGGTTTTCCAGCATGCTGATTGTCCCTGTACGGCAATAATGTTTTGCTTTTGTCTGGATTATTAATCAGATGAGCATGTTTTACACTGCCGGCCTTACGTTTTTAACCCGATGGAGAAACCGGATGATCAAGTCCCGCGCGGCCGTAGCCTTCGAAGCCAAGAAACCCCTCGAGATCGTTGAAGTGGATGTGGCCATGCCCAAGGCGGGCGAGGTGCTGTTGCGGGTGGTGGCGTCCGGTGTGTGCCATACCGATGCCTACACCCTGTCGGGCGCGGACCCGGAAGGCATTTTCCCGTCGATCCTCGGCCACGAAGGCGGCGCCGTGGTTGAAGCCATCGGCGAAGGCGTGACCTCGGTGGCGGTGGGCGACCACGTGATCCCGCTGTACACCCCGGAATGCGGCAAGTGCAAATTCTGCCTGTCGGGCAAGACCAACCTCTGCCAGGCGATTCGCGCCACCCAGGGTAAAGGCCTGATGCCAGATGGCACCTCGCGCTTTTCCTACAAGGGCCAGCCGATTTTCCACTACATGGGCACTTCGACCTTCTCCGAATACACCGTGCTGCCGGAAATCTCCGTAGCGAAGATTCCCAAAGAAGCGCCGCTGGAAAAAGTCTGCCTGCTGGGCTGTGGTGTCACCACCGGTATCGGTGCAGTGATCAACACCGCCAAGGTCAAGCCAGGCGACACCGTGGCCATCTTCGGCCTGGGCGGCATCGGCCTGTCGGCGGTGATCGGCGCGGTGAAAGCCAAGGCCGGCCGCATCATTGCCATCGACATCAACCCGGCCAAGTTTGAAATCGCCAGGCAGCTGGGTGCCACCGACTGCATCAACCCGAAAGACTACGACCGCCCGATCCAGGACGTGATCGTCGATTTGACCGACGGCGGCGTCGACTTTTCCTTCGAGTGCATCGGCAATGTCCAACTGATGCGTGCGGCCCTTGAGTGCTGCCACAAAGGTTGGGGCGAGTCGGTGATCATCGGCGTGGCCGGCGCCGGCCAGGAAATTGCTACCCGTCCGTTCCAACTGGTCACCGGCCGCGTCTGGCGCGGTTCGGCGTTCGGCGGCGTGCGCGGTCGCAGCGAGTTGCCAAGCTATGTGGAAATGGCCCAGGCCGGTGAAATCCCGCTGGATACGTTCATCACCCACACCATGGGCCTGGAAGATATCAACAAGGCGTTTGACCTGATGCATGAAGGCAAGAGCATCCGCACCGTCATTCACTTCTGAGGTCGGCCATGAGTCTGGAAAACCTGTCGTGCCAGAAAAGCTTCGGCGGCTGGCATAAACGCTACAAGCATCATTCCGACGTGCTGGGTTGCGACATGACCTTCGCCGTGTACCTGCCGCCGCAAGCGGAGCAGGGCGGCAAATTGCCGGTGCTGTACTGGCTGTCGGGGCTGACCTGCACCGATGAGAACTTCATGCAGAAGGCCGGCGCGCAACGCATGGCAGCCGAGCTGGGGTTGATCATTGTTGCGCCGGACACCAGCCCGCGCGGCCCCGGTGTGCCGGGTGATCCGGACAACGCCTGGGACTTTGGCCTGGGCGCCGGTTTCTACCTGAACGCCACCCAGGAGCCCTGGGCCCAGCACTATCGGATGCATGACTACGTGGTGCAGGAATTGCCGGCATTGGTCGAGGCGCATTTCCCGGCGTCGGCCAAACGCGGGATCAGCGGCCACTCCATGGGCGGCCATGGTGCGCTGGTGTGTGCCTTGCGCAACCCGGGGCGTTATCAGTCGGTGTCGGCGTTCTCGCCGATCAACAACCCGATGGATTGCCCGTGGGGCCAGAAGGCATTCTCCCGCTACCTCGGCGAAGAGCGCTCGAAATGGCGCGAATGGGATGCCTGCGTGTTGATCAGCGAAGCCTCGGAAAAGCTGCCATTGCTGGTGGACCAGGGCGACCGCGACGATTTCCTCGCGGTGCAGCTCAAGCCTGAAGCGTTGCAACAAGCGGCCAGGGCGGCGAACCATCCGCTGGAGCTGCGCCTGCAACCGGGCTATGACCACAGCTACTTCTTTATCGCCAGCTTCATCGAAGACCACTTA
Source organism: Pseudomonas sp. GP01-A4 (assembly GCF_058780865.1). Lineage (NCBI taxonomy): Bacteria > Pseudomonadati > Pseudomonadota > Gammaproteobacteria > Pseudomonadales > Pseudomonadaceae > Pseudomonas > Pseudomonas sp. GP01-A4. The sequence continues at coordinate 10,165 of NZ_JBYSWF010000062.1, read as the reverse complement.
CGCCATCACGCGCGCGCTTTGCTCGGTTAATGTGAGGCAAAAGTAGGTAGAATCACGCCCTGAATTAAATCGGGGCGTTTTTTTATGCGTATTGGCCACGGCTATGATGTGCACCGTTTCGCCGAAGGCGATTTCATCACCCTGGGCGGCGTGCGGATCGCGCACCACCACGGGTTGCTGGCTCATTCCGACGGCGACGTGGTGCTGCATGCCTTGAGCGATGCCTTGCTCGGCGCAGCCGCGTTGGGCGACATCGGCAAGCACTTTCCGGATACCGACCCGACCTTCAAGGGCGCGGACAGTCGTGTGCTGTTGCGTCACGTGGTCGGCTTGATCCATGCCAAGGGCTGGAAGGTCGGCAACGTCGACAACACCATCGTCGCCCAGGCGCCCAAGATGGCCCCGCATATCGAAACGATGCGCGCGCTGATTGCCGCGGATCTTCAAGTTGAGTTGGATCAAGTGAACGTAAAAGCCACCACCACCGAAAAGCTCGGGTTTACCGGTCGCGAAGAGGGCATTGCCGTGCACTCCGTTGCCTTGTTGCTGCGCGCATGAATGATCTGCAACTGCTGGGCCCGCGTGCCTATGGCGAGGCCTTGGGCAGCGCTGTTCTGAAGGCCACCGCTGAAGACTTCCAGGTGGATGAAGTGCTGGATATCCCGCTGACCGGCGAGGGTGAACACCTGTGGTTGTGGGTGGAAAAGCGCGGCCTGAATACCGAAGAGGCGGCGCGGCGGATTGCCAAGGCGGCGGGCGTGCCGTTGCGTACCGTCAGCTACGCCGGGCTCAAGGACCGCCAGGCGCTGACCCGCCAGTGGTTCAGCGTGCAGTTGCCGGGCAAGGCGGACCCGGACCTGAGCGCGGCTGAAAACGACACCCTGAAGATCCTCAAGACCGGCCGTCACAAGCGCAAGCTGCAGCGCGGCGCGCATTCGGCCAACGGCTTTACCTTGCGCCTGACCCAGTTTGCCGGGGATGCGGCGGCCATCGACGCCCGCCTGCAACTGATCGCCAGGCAAGGCATTCCCAACTATTTCGGCGCCCAGCGTTTCGGCCATAACGGCGGCAACGTCGTCGATGCCCGTGACTGGGCGGCGCGCAAGGCCTTGCCGGAGCAGCGCAATGTGCGTTCGCGCCTGCTCTCGACGGCCCGCAGCTTCCTGTTCAATAAAGTGCTGGCGGCGCGGGTGGCCGACGGTTCCTGGCAGCGCGCCCAGGTCGGTGACTTGCTGGCGTTTACCGACAGCCGCAGCTTTTTCCCGGCGGGGGAGGCTGAATGCAGCGACCCGCGCCTGGCAATCCTCGACCTGCATCCCACCGGCCCGCAGTGGGGCGAAGGTGATTCGCCGGCGGCGGGAGCAACCTTCGCGCTGGAACAGGCGATTGCCGACGGTGAAGCCGAACTGCGGGATTGGCTGGTGAATGCCGGCATGAGCCAGGAACGTCGCATTCTTCGACTGCCCATTGGCGGGTTGACGTGGCATTATCCCGAACCTGACATTCTGCAATTGGAATTCGTCCTGCCGGCTGGATGCTTCGCCACTGTCTTGGTGCGCGAGCTTGTAGATCTGGTGCCGGTGGGGCAGACGGACAGCCCATGCGTATTCTGATATCTAACGACGACGGGGTCACTGCACCCGGCCTTGCCGCGCTTCATGCTGCGCTGGCGGATTACGCCGAGTGCGTGGTGGTTGCCCCGGACCAGGACAAAAGCGGCGCCAGCAGCTCGCTGACGCTCGACCGTCCGTTGCATACACAGACGTTGCCCAACGGCTTTATCAGCGTGAATGGCACGCCGACCGACTGCGTGCACCTGGCGATCAACAGCCTGCTGGACCACGAGCCGGACCTGGTGGTTTCCGGGATCAACCTGGGCGCCAACCTGGGTGACGACGTGCTGTATTCCGGTACGGTGGCGGCAGCCCTTGAAGGGCGCTTCCTCGGTCGGACCTCGTTCGCTTTTTCGTTTGCGTCCCGTCAATTGGACAACCTGGCGACTGCGGCGTATTTCGCCCGCAAGCTGGTGGAGGCCCATGACACCCTGGTCCTGCCGCCGCGCACGGTGCTCAACGTCAATATTCCCAATCTGCCCCTGGACCACATTCGCGGTATCCAGCTGACCCGCCTCGGCCACCGTGCCCGTGCGGCAGCGCCGCTGAAGGTGGTCGACCCGCGTGGCAGGGAAGGGTACTGGATTGCCGCTGCCGGCGATGCCGAGGACGGTGGCGAGGGCACGGACTTTCATGCGGTGATGCAAGGTTATGTCTCGATTACCCCGTTGCAACTCGATCGCACCTTCAGTGATGCCTTCAGTAGCCTCGATGGCTGGCTGGAGGGGCTGCGCTGATGGCTCGTGAACAAGACGACCTGCTGCGCCGGGGCATCGGGATGACCTCCCAGCGCACCCGCGAGCGATTGATCCAGCGCCTGTATGAAGAAGGGCTGTCCAATGCCCAGGTGCTGGAAGTCATCCGGCGTACCCCGCGGCATCTGTTTGTCGATGAAGCCCTGGCGCACCGCGCCTATGAAGACACAGCCTTGCCCATCGGCCACAACCAGACCATCTCCCAGCCCTATATGGTGGCGCGGATGAGTGAGTTGCTGCTGGCGGCGGGCCCGCTGGACAAGGTGCTGGAAATCGGCACCGGCTCCGGCTACCAGACGGCCGTGTTGTCGCAGCTGGTGGAGCGGGTGTTTTCCGTGGAGCGCATCAAGGTGTTGCAAGACCGGGCCAAGGAACGCCTGGTGGAGTTGAACCTGCGCAACGTGGTGTTCCGTTGGGGTGATGGCTGGGAAGGCTGGCCGGCACTGGCGCCATACAACGGCATTATCGTCACCGCGGTGGCGACCGACGTGCCCCAGGCCTTGCTCGATCAACTGGCTCCCGGCGGGCGCCTGGTGATTCCGGTGGGCTCCGGCGAAGTGCAACAATTAATGTTGATCATTCGCGAGGAAGAGGGCTTTTCCCGGCATGTGCTCGGCGCCGTGCGTTTTGTCCCGCTGCTCAACGGTCCGCTGGCCTGATCAATTATTCCTGCGTACTGAATTCTATTGCCGGGTATGTGTCTTACAGCGGGGTCTGTTGAGTCCACATCATCAGCCGTCGGAGTTAAACATGATGAAATTTTCTTTAGAGTCGTGTTTCCAGTAAAAACCCAACGGCCAGTTATACTTGCGTCATATTTCAAGCCTGATACAGGCGTTCATAGTCAGCCACCACAAAGGGAGCGGCGGGTGAGTCTCACGGTCATTGCACAGCGTATGAGTCAAACAAGCTTTCAGCGACTGGTGATTGGCCTTGTCTTGAGTTCCTTGCTGGCGGCTTGTTCAAGCACGCCATCCGGTGGTGCGCGGGTGGTCGACCGCAATAATGCGGTACCGCAGAAACCTACCGTTACCACTGGCCAATACGTCGTGCGCAAGGGCGATACGATGTTCTCGATCGCTTTTCGTTATGGCTGGGATTACAAGGCGCTCGCCGCCCGTAACAACATCCCTGTGCCGTACACGATACATCCAGGTCAGACCATTCGTTTCGATGGACGAACCGGTTCAACACCGACCGCGGTTGTCACAAACACGGCTTCTTCGCCGTCGTCTTCGAGCAAGACCACCATCATCACCCGGCCTGCAGGCACCGCCGCGCCTAGCGTTGCGAGCAAGCCGGCACCTGCGCCGATGCCGCCGGCGGGGCCTGCACCGACCGGCTGGGGATGGCCCTCAAATGGCATCCTTATTGGAAAATTCTCTTCAAACGGTAGTTTGAATAAAGGCATTGATATCGCCGGGGATTTGGGACAGCCTGTTTTAGCTGCGTCTGATGGGACAGTGGTATACGCCGGGAGTGGTTTACGGGGCTACGGCGAGCTGGTCATCATCAAACACAGCGATACCTACGTCAGTGCCTACGGTCACAACCGCAGGCTGTTGGTTCGGGAGGGGCAGCAGGTCAAAGTCGGACAGACAATTGCCGAAATGGGGTCAACTGGTACAGACCGGGTGAAACTGCACTTTGAGATTCGCCGCCAAGGGAAGCCTGTTGATCCGCTGCAATTCCTTCCCCGTCGTTGATGTGTTGCACAGCCTGTTCCTCACGTAGTAGGAACAGGCTCCAGCGTTGCCAAGGATAAAGGCGTCGCTTGAGCTTGAGGTCGAACTCACCAAAGGACTATAACAATGGCTCTCAGTAAAGAAGCGCCGGAGTTTGACATCGACGATGAGGTTCTCCTTATGGAGACTGTCATCGATACGGAATCGATGTCGAATGAGGGACCTGCTGTACCTTCAGTTCGCACCAAATCCAAGAACTCCACCGCGTTAAAGCAACACAAGTACATTGATTACACACGGGCGCTCGACGCGACTCAGTTGTACCTCAATGAAATCGGCTTTTCCCCTCTGCTCACTCCCGAAGAAGAAGTCCATTTTGCGCGCTTGTCGCAAAAGGGCGATCCGGCTGGGCGCAAGCGCATGATTGAAAGCAACCTGCGACTGGTGGTGAAAATCGCCCGACGCTACGTCAATCGTGGGCTGTCCCTGTTGGACTTGATCGAGGAAGGCAATCTCGGCCTGATCCGGGCGGTGGAAAAGTTCGACCCTGAGCGGGGCTTCCGCTTTTCGACCTACGCCACCTGGTGGATTCGTCAGACCATCGAACGGGCGATCATGAATCAGACCCGTACGATCCGGTTGCCGATCCATGTGGTCAAGGAGCTCAACGTCTACCTGCGGGCGGCGCGTGAGCTGACACAGAAACTCGATCATGAACCTTCGCCTGAAGAAATCGCCAACCTGCTGGAAAAACCGGTGGGAGAGGTCAAGCGCATGCTCGGTCTTAATGAGCGGGTGTCTTCCGTCGATGTCTCGCTGGGTCCGGATTCGGATAAAACCCTGCTGGACACCCTGACCGATGATCGTCCTACGGACCCATGTGAGTTGCTGCAGGACGACGATCTGTCGCAAAGCATCGACCAGTGGCTTTCGGAGCTGACGGACAAACAGCGTGAGGTGGTGATTCGCCGCTTCGGGCTGCGCGGCCACGAAAGCAGCACCCTGGAAGATGTTGGCCTGGAGATTGGATTGACCCGTGAGCGGGTGCGGCAGATCCAGGTCGAGGGCCTCAAGCGCTTGCGCGAGATCCTCGAGAAGAATGGCTTGTCGAGTGAGTCGTTGTTTCAATAAGCGACGCAGGATGAAATGTGGGAGCGGGCTTGCTCGCGAATACGGTGTTTCAGTCAGCCTATCTGGCGACTGATTCACCGCTTTCGCGAGCAAGCCCGCTCCCACATTTTTTTGTGCATGGAATTACATCGTGTGATTGGCAAATCCCGAGCACAAAAAAAGCCCCGCTTTGCTCGTTCCCACGCTCTGCGTGGGAATGCAGCCCAGGACGCTCCGCGTCCCAAAGCGTGACGCAGAGCGTCACAAGAGGCATTCCCACACAGAGCGTAGGAACGAGCGGGCACAAAAAAGCCCCGCTTTTGAGGGCGGGGCTTTTCGACTAAATCAGTACAAGTTAGATAACTTGAACTTCTTCAGCTTGCATGCCTTTCTGACCGCGGGTAGCGATGAAAGAAACCTGTTGGCCTTCTTTCAGGCTTTTGAAGCCGTCGGATTGGATAGCTTTGAAGTGAACGAACAGGTCGTCACCGGATTGTGGAGTGATGAAGCCGAAGCCTTTTTCATCGTTGAACCACTTAACGGTACCAGTTTGGCGATTAGACATGGTGTATCTCCTTGGACAAAGTTAACTGCGACTCAGGAAAAGCCCTGGCCGAGACTGAGTGCAAAGAGCAGGAAAAATTCTTGGAGATGGTTGGATCGAAATTCAACATATCGTGTAGAGATTCTCAGTGACACAAGCAGCACAGTGGCGCCACCTTAACCCTTTTTCCGGAACGTGCCAATGGTATTTCCGAAGGTTTCTCTATTTTCGTGACTGGCGGCACCCTGATACCGCACCAACACCCCACGATTGAAGGTGCGCCCCGCCCAGCAGGGGCTGCGCGGCGCCAAGAAAAACAGCCGCCCCTTTGAACCACGGGGCCAGCCCCGGTAAGATGCCCAACAGAATTTTTTCACCTCGCTATTCAGGACACCCGCCATGAGCATCAAATCGGACAAGTGGATTCGCCGCATGGCGCAAGAGCACGGCATGATCGAGCCCTTCGTGGAGCGCCAGATGCGTGGCGAAGGCGCTGAGCGGCTGATCTCGTTCGGGGTTTCCAGCTACGGCTACGACGTACGCTGCGCCGATGAGTTCAAGGTGTTCACCAACATCAACTCGGCAACCGTCGATCCGAAAAACTTCGACGAAAAAAGCTTCGTCGACGTCAAGAGCGACGTCTGCATCATCCCGCCAAACTCCTTTGCCCTGGCGCGCACCGTCGAATTCTTCCGTATCCCGCGTAATGTCCTGACTATCTGCCTGGGCAAAAGCACCTACGCGCGCTGCGGCATCATCGTCAACGTGACGCCGCTGGAGCCGGAATGGGAAGGGCACGTCACCCTGGAGTTCTCCAACACCACCACCTTGCCGGCAAAAATCTACGCCAACGAAGGCGTGGCGCAGATGCTGTTCTTCGAATCCGACGAAGAGTGCGAAGTGTCCTATAAGGACCGTGGCGGCAAGTATCAGGGCCAGCGCGGCGTCACTCTCCCACGCACTTGATCGAATCGTCTTACAGGCTAAGGGAATTTGTCAGCGGGCATGCACTCTATTGGGTGTACTGCCCCGACGCGTGCACAACGCGCCGGGCCACGCTTGAGGAGTCCCCTATGAAGCTCGATCCGCGAATCAGCGCCGAACTCGCCCGGCTTGAACCCAACCAGATTGGTGTGATGGCCTGGTCCTTGATGGCTGATCCCGCCGCAGGCGGCATTCCCGGCCAGCCAGGTCCCGATGATCCCTGGCCCAACCAGCCTGAAGAGCCTGGCGAACCTACTCTGCCTGACGAACCGCCTCCCGCCCCTGTGGCCTGATTTCCTGCACGTGTCGCCAATGGTCAGTTGCTCAACGCACTGGCCATACTTCCTGGTCTCCGATCACGAAGATCCGGCTGCCTTCTTCCTGCGTCACTGAATAACCCCCGGTAAAAGCGCCGAACGCCGGTAGCAGGCTGACTTGGTTGCCGATCAGGAAGCACGGCAGGCGCAAGCTTTGCCGGCCCTTGCCCCGCAGGCGATACACCGGATGCACGTGCCCGGCCAGCACATGGTGGCTGGCATGGGCGTCGGGCTCGTGCTGCAAGGCAAACGGGCCCATCAGCAAGGGTTCGGTCACCACCTCAATATTCAGATCGCCAGGCGGGTCGCCAGCGCGTTTGTCGTGGTTGCCGCGAATCAGCGTGAGCGCCACGCCTGCATGACGCTCACGCCAGGCTCTCAGGGCGTTCAGGGTGCCGCTGGCGTGAGAGCCGGGCCCGTGGAGAAAGTCGCCGAGAAAGATCACCTGCGCGCCGGGGAAAGCCGCCAACAACCGGTCCAGGCGCTGCAGGTTGGCCGTCGTCGTGCCCTGTGGCACTGGCTGGCCCAGGCTGCGATAGGCCGACGCCTTGCCAAAATGCGCGTCGGCGATCAGCAGGCACTTTCTCGCAGGCCAGTACACCGCCTTGTCCGCGAGCAACCACAGCGCTTCTTCCGCCAGATGTATCGGGTAATGAGCGGGCATCAGGGCTTCCCGTTATCGGCGACTTTTTCCAGATCCTTGACCATCCGCGCAATCCGCTCCGAGAGTTTTTCCGAGCTCAGGCTTTCCCGAAAACGTTCCACCAGCAGCGGAAAGGCCAACGGCGTAGGCCGTTTGATGCGATGCAGGTCCAGCTTCAACCCAGACAGGTGGCGCAAGGTCTCTTCCAGGCGACGAATATCCAGCTCATCCCGCAGGACTTCTTCCCCGGCCTGGGTCAGCAGCAGGTTCTGCGGGTCATATTGCTTGAATACCTCAAAGAACAAACCGCTGGAAGCCTGGACCTGACGCGTACTTTTCGGCGCGCCCGGATAGCCTGCGAACACCAGCCCGGCGATCCGCGCGATCTCGCGAAAACGTCGCAGGGCCAGCTCACCGGCATTCAGGCTGGCTACCACGTCATCCAGCAGATGATCCGCGCTCAGCAGTTCGCCGCCCAATAACTCAGGCCAATCCACTTCGGTGGCACTCAGCAGTTCCAGCCCATAGTCATTGACCGCAATCGAGAACGTCACCGCCTGCCGCCGGCTGACGCGCCAGGCCAGCAGGCTCGCCAGCCCCAGATGCACCTGGCGCCCGGCAAACGGATACAGGAACAGATGCCAGCCCTCCCGGGACTTGAGGGCCTCGGCCAGCAAGTGATCGCGGGTCGGCAGTCCGGACCAGCGCAGTTGGGTTTCCAGCAAGGGTTGCACCGCTTGCATCTCCGGGCCGAGATAGTGACCGTGGGCAGCCGCATCAAAGCGCTCGACCACCGCCTGGGCCAGCTCGTTGGAAAGAGGCATGCGCCCGCCGTTCCAGCGTGGCACGGCAGCCTTTTTCGCGGTGCTGCGCTTCACATAAGCCGTCATGTTTTCCACCCGTACCAACTCCAGCAAGCGGCCGGCGAACAGGAAACCATCCCCTGGCTTCAGTCGTGCAATAAAGCCTTCCTCGACACTGCCCAGGGTCTTGCCACCGCCGCCTTTGCTCCAGAATTTCAACTGGATGCTGGCGTCGCTGACGATCGTACCCACGCTCATGCGATGGCGCCGCGCCAGGCGTGCGTCGGGGACGCGCCAGATGCCGTGTTCGTCCGGCTCGACGCGGCGGTAATCCGGGTAGGCCGTCAGTGACAGGCCACCATGGCGCACGAAACCCAGGGCCCAGGCCCAATCTGCTGCGCTCAGGTCACGATAGGCCCACGCGGTGCGCACCTCCGCCAGCAGCTCATCCGGCACAAAGCCGCCGCCCAGCGCCATGCTCACCAGATGCTGCACCAGCACATCCAACGGCTTGTGAGGCGACTGGCGCGCTTCTATGCGCCGTTCAGCGATGGCGTCCTGCGCGGCAGCGGCTTCCACCATTTCCAGGCTGTGGGTTGGCACCAGCGTGACCCGCGACGGCCGGCCCGGTGCGTGGCCGGAGCGCCCTGCGCGCTGCATCAGCCGGGCTACGCCCTTGGCCGAGCCAATTTGCAGTACCCGTTCCACCGGCAGGAAATCTACCCCCAGGTCCAGGCTCGACGTACACACCACGGCCTTCAGTTGCCCCTCCTTCAGGGCTCGCTCCACCCAGTCCCGGGTTTCCCGGGACAGCGAGCCGTGGTGCAGGGCAATCACTCCGGCCCAGTCGGGGCGCGCGTCGAGCAGGGCCTGGTACCAGATTTCCGATTGTGCCCGTGTGTTGGTGAACACCAGGCAACTGCTGCTGGCATCGACTTCGGCCACCACTTGCGGGAGCATTTTCAGGCCGATATGGCCGGCCCACGGAAAGCGCTCGATAACCGGTGGCAACAGGGTGTCCACTCGCAACTGTTTGGTGGTTTGGCCTTGGACGTTGATCCCGCCGCCTTGTGGGATCAACACCTCCAACGCGTGGGCCTGATTACCCAGGGTTGCGGAAATGCCCCACACAATCAGCTCGGGTTGCCATTGCCGCAGGCGGGCGAGGGCCAGTTGCAATTGCACGCCGCGTTTGTTGCCGATCAGTTCGTGCCATTCGTCCACTACCACCATGCGCAGGTGCGACAGGCTGGGCTGGCTGTCGGCGCGGGCGAGCATCAGCGTGAGGCTTTCCGGGGTGGTGATCAGGGTGGTGGGCAGACGGCGGGTTTGGCGGGCGCGTTCGCTGCTGCTGGTGTCGCCGGTGCGCAGGCCGACGGTCCAGGGGATTTTCAGTGACTCGAGCGGGGCCTCAAGGGCGCGGGCGGTGTCGGCGGCCAGGGCGCGCATTGGGGTGATCCACAGGACGGCCAGCGGTTCGGCGGGGGCTTTGCGTTTGCGGGGTGTGGTTTCGGTGATGGCGAAGCGGTTGAGGGCGGCGAACCACAGGGCGTAGGTTTTCCCGGCGCCGGTGCTGGCGTGGAGCAGTCCCGACTGGCCTTCCTTGACTGCGTGCCATACGTCTTTTTGGAAGGCGAACGGTTTCCAGCCCTTGGCGGTGAACCAGTCTTTGGCGAAGTTGGGGGATTTGGCCATGCTTGGGGCTCTGGGG
>NZ_JBYSWF010000061.1:22345-47753 GCF_058780865.1 Pseudomonas sp. GP01-A4 | reverse complement strand
CTCTGGTTTTTGATCTGGCTTTTAACACTCAGGTCGGCTTTCAGGCCGCCGTGCTCTTGCTTTTGATCTTGATCTTGATCTGACTGCCCCAATAAGCCCGAGGCCGAACGCAGGTATTGCGGAGCGGGTAAACCGGCAGGACGCCGGTTTAGCCGCGCTGGGCCATGGATGGCCCGTCGCGGCGGCCCGCGGAGCAATGCCGGAGTGAGGGAACGCCGAGCCTAAGCGAGGCGCCGACAGGCGGGGCAGAGCGCTTTGGTTACTTTGCCGCTTTTGCAAAGTGACTCGCTGTAAGAGCGAAACCATAAGCGGCCGTTACCGCAGCAACGGATATATACCCAAACCCAACCAACACCCAACCACTACTCCGCACTACGCTGCGTATGACTCGATACAAACTGCCGAAACCGCTCCGTCGGCAACCCCTCAAACAACTCCGCCGGCGTGCCCTGGGCATCAATCAACCCATTGGCCATAAACACCACCCGATTGGACACATGCCGCGCAAACCCCATCTCATGGGTCACCACCAACATGGTCCGCCCTTCCTCGGCCAGCGACCGCATCACCCGCAACACCTCCCCCACCAACTCCGGGTCCAGCGCCGACGTCGGCTCATCAAACAACATTACTTGCGGGTTCATCGCCAACGCCCGGGCAATCGCCACCCGCTGCTGCTGCCCACCCGACAAATGCGCCGGGTAATAATCACGGCGATCATAAAGCCCCACCTTGTGCAGCAGTTGCTCAGCTTCCTCCACACACTCGGCCTTCGAACGCTTGAGCACCCGCATCGGCCCCTCGATGACATTTTGCAAAACCGTCATATGCGACCACAGGTTAAAACTCTGGAACACCATGCCCAGCTTGCTGCGCATGGTCTCCACCTGCCGCGTGCTGCCAGGCAACAACCGACCGTTGCGCTGGCGCTTGAGCTCGATGGTTTCGCCGTCGAGCACAATACTGCCCTCGTCCGGGGTTTCCAGCAGGTTGATACAACGCAGGAAAGTGCTCTTGCCCGAACCGCTGGCACCGAGGATGGAAATCACGTCACCTTTGTGAGCCTCCAACGAGATCCCCTTGAGAACCTGTGCCGAACCGAAAGCCTTGTGAATGTTGTTAACCGTAAGGGCGCTCTGAATCTGAGTACTCATGACAAGCTCCGCTGCAATCAGGAATGAGAAATAGGTTCGGGGGTTTGCTTGACCGGCACGTCTTTCGGCCGCTCACGCAGATGGGGCGACAGACGATGTTCAATCCAGGCCACCACACGCACCACCAGGAAATTCAGGATCAGGTAGATCAGCGCCGCACAAATGAACACTTCCATGGTGCGGTAGGTACGCTGGATGATTTGTTGCGCCACGCCGGTGACGTCCCACACGGTGACCAGGCTGGCCAGCGCGGTGGACTTGACCAGCAAGATGGCCTCGGTGGAATAGGCCGGAAGCGCCTGGCGCAAGGTGACGGGGCCGATCACTCGCCACAGCAGGGTCCAACGCCCCATGCCTACCGCCTGCCCCGCTTCGATCTGCCCTTGAGGCACGCTCAGCAGGCCACCGCGAATGATTTCAGCGGTGTAACCGGCGGTGCACAGCGCCAGGGAGACCACGGCGCAGCCATAAGGCGACCTCAACACCACCCACAGGAAGCTGTCGCGAATCGCCGGGAACTGCCCCAGGCCGTAATAGATCAGGAACATCTGGATCATCAGCGGCGTGCCGCGAAACAGCATGATGTAGAAACGCGCCGGGTAGCTGAGGAATGGCCAGCGGCTGACGCGCATGGACACCACGCCCAGCGACAGCAGCAACCCCAGGGTCAGGGACGAAAAAAACAAGGCCAGGGTGATGGGCAAGGCACCCAGCAACTTGAGCATGGTGTCGGCAAGAAAGGCGAAATCGATCATGGCAAACGGTCCCTTCTCACGACTGTGCAGGATTGCGCCGCTGCGTACGCTGTACGCGCGCTTCGGCAATATTGAAAAGACGGCCCGAAAGCCCGGTCAGAATCAGGTAGCACACGCCGCCGACGATGTAGAACGTGAAGTACTGGCGCGTGGAACCCGCCGCCACCTGGCTGGCGCGCATCAGTTCCACCAGGCCAATCACCGAAATCAGCGCGGAGTCTTTCAGGCTCATTTGCCAGACGTTGCCCAGGCCCGGCAGCGCGTACCGCCAGATCTGCGGGATCAGCACCCGGCGAATCCGCGTTGCGCGGTTCATGCCGATCGCCAGTGCTGCCTCAAGCTCACCCTTGGCCACCGCGATAAAGGCACCGCGATAGACCTCAGCCTGATACGACGCCGAGATCAATCCGACGGCGATGGCCCCCACCATGAACGGCGGGACATCGACATAGCCTTCACCGCCAAACCAGTGATTGACGGCCGTCACCACACTGGCACCGCCGAAATAGAACAGGTAGATCACCAACAGCTCCGGAATCCCCCGGAACAGGATGGAATAGGCATCCCCCAGGTATCGCAAGGCACGCTTTTTGGAAAGCTTGGCCATGGCCACCAGGCTGCCGACCAGCGCACCGACCACCAGCGCCGCAAGGGTCAACAACACGGTCATGAGGGCGGCCTTGAGCAAGGCCATCCCCCAACCCGTGTCGCCAAAACTGAGCATCTGCATGAGACTCATCAAGTCACTCCTACCGAAAACACATAAAGCACCGGAACCTTGAAATCCGTCTCAACCTGCCCGACGTCCATGAAGCAAAGGGTGCAACTGCCTGCCTGGTTTACTTGACCATCGGCAGGTTCAAACCCTGCTCCTTGGCGCAATCAATCGCGATCTGGTAGCCCGCATCCGCATGACGCATCACGCCGGTCGCCGGGTCGTTGTGCAGCACGCGCGCGATACGCTCGGCGGCTTCGTCGGTACCGTCACAGACAATCACCATGCCCGAGTGCTGGGAGAAGCCCATGCCGACGCCGCCGCCGTGGTGCAACGAAACCCAGGTCGCGCCGCTGGCGGTGTTGAGCAGGGCGTTGAGCAGTGGCCAGTCGGACACGGCGTCGGAACCGTCCTGCATCGATTCGGTTTCACGGTTGGGGCTGGCCACCGAGCCGGAGTCCAGGTGGTCGCGGCCGATCACGATGGGTGCCGACAGCTCGCCGCTGCGCACCATTTCGTTGAATGCCAGGCCGAGCTTGGCGCGCTGGCCCAGGCCAACCCAGCAGATACGTGCCGGCAGGCCCTGGAAGCTGATGCGCTCGCGGGCCATGTCCAGCCAGTTGTGCAGGTGCGCGTCGTCCGGGATCAGCTCTTTGACTTTGGCGTCGGTCTTGTAGATGTCTTGCGGGTCGCCGGACAGTGCCGCCCAACGGAACGGGCCGATGCCACGGCAGAACAGCGGACGGATGTAGGCCGGGACGAAACCCGGGAAGTCGAAGGCGTTTTCCACGCCCACTTCTTGCGCCATCTGACGGATGTTGTTGCCGTAGTCGAACGTCGGGATGCCTTGTTTCTGGAACTCGAGCATGGCCTTGACGTGCACAGCCATCGACTGCTTGGCGGCCTTGATCACTTCGGCCGGTTCGGTCTTGGCGCGGGCGCGGTATTCGTCCCAGGTCCAGCCGGCGGGCAGGTAGCCGTTGAGCGGGTCGTGGGCGCTGGTCTGGTCGGTGACCATGTCCGGGCGCACGCCGCGCTTCACCAACTCCGGCAGGATTTCCGCCGCGTTGCCCAGCAACGCGATGGAGATCGCCTGGCCGGCCTTGGTGTATTTGTCGATGCGCGCCAGGGCGTCGTCGAGGTCGGTGGCTTGTTCGTCGACGTAGCGGCTGCTCAGGCGGAAGTCGATGCTGACCTGCTGGCATTCGATGTTCAGCGAGCAGGCACCGGCCAGGGTCGCGGCCAGTGGCTGGGCGCCGCCCATGCCGCCGAGGCCGGCGGTCAGGACCCAACGGCCCTTGAGGTCATCGTTGTAGTGCTGGCGACCGGCTTCGACGAAGGTTTCGTAGGTGCCCTGCACGATGCCCTGGCTGCCGATGTAGATCCAGCTGCCGGCTGTCATCTGGCCGTACATGGCCAGGCCCTTGGCATCCAGTTCGTTGAAATGCTCCCAGCTCGCCCAGTGCGGCACCAGGTTGGAGTTGGCGATCAGCACGCGCGGGGCGTTGCTGTGGGTCTTGAACACGCCGACGGGTTTGCCGGATTGCACCAGCAGGGTTTCGTCGTCGTTGAGGTTGGTCAGGCTTTCGACGATCTTGTCGTAGCATTCCCAGTTACGTGCCGCACGGCCGATACCGCCGTACACCACCAGTTCTTTCGGATTTTCAGCAACCTGCGGGTCGAGGTTGTTCATCAACATGCGCAGCGGCGCTTCAGTCAGCCAGCTTTTGGCGGTCAGCGTGTTGCCGCGTGCGGCACGGATTTCAACGTCACGGTATTGGGTAGGCTTGGTCACAAAAAAATCCTCAACGATCAATGCGTGAACATTGATGGGTGCGAAGAGGATGCTCATGGACTCTTACGCACACATCTTTACTTGTACATACAAGCATATGCAAGGTTGTTGCCAACTCGACGCGTCGTTGAACAGAGAGGCCTGTAAGGCGCTGAAACACTTGAGTTGCGCGGCTAGCCCTCCGCGAACCCATTGCGCGAATCAACCTTGGCGAGGAACTTGCGCACGGTATTGAGGCACAAAGTAACAATCTGCCAGAAGCTGGTGCGCGCACGAGTAACATCCCACGGCATTGACCAGCGCGCGTGCACCTGTGGTCACAACCCGTTACTGTCGACCCTGGAAAGATCCGGCCCGCGGCGAAAACACGCACTCAAGGCTTTTGAGATTTTCGTGCCAAACCACGGTTTTTCGTACCCAGCCCAGAAATTTGAGAGAAAATGCAAACCCAGCACACGGTCCGTTGTCATTTGCCCCATGCGTAAACTTCTTGGCTTCACCCTCATCATGGCCCTGGTCGCCGCCGTTTCCGCCTATCTGGTCTGGACCCAGGAGCGCCCCGTGGGCCATTACCTGTCCGACCTGCGGATCAACCTGGCCGTCGACCAGGGCGTGCCCGCCGACCGCGGCAACCTGTTGGGCATCCAGCCGGAACTGTTCCCCGCCGACTACCAGAGCCTGGAACGCCTGCACCTCAAGCTGGCGGCCTACCTGCAAAACGCCCGTGACCAGGGCCTGATCAACGACAAGACCATCGTGGTACTGCCGGAACATATCGGCACCTGGCTGATGGTCAGCGGCGAAAAGAACGAGCTGTACCAGGCCACCAACCTCAAGGAAGCGATGAACTGGTTGTCGGCGAGCAACCCGCTGCTGTTCCTGCGGGCCTTGATCAGCGCCAAGGGTGACGACCGTATCGACGACGCCTACCTGCGTATGAAGGCCCCGGCCATGGCCCGCGACTATCAAGTGCTGTTCGGTGGCCTGGCCAAGGAATTCGGCGTGACCCTGGTGGCCGGCTCCATTGCTCTGCCCAACCCGAGCGTCAACCAGGGCCAGCTGCAGATCGGTCATGGCGCGCTGTACAACACCAGTGTGGTCTTCGACCGCGATGGCTTGCCGCTGGGCCAGCCGCAACGCCAGCTGTATCCGATTTTTGACGAGCGCGGCTTTATTGAGCCGGGCGATGAGAACAGCGTCAGCGTGGTTGATACCCCGGCCGGGCGCCTGGGCATCCTGATCGGCAGCGACAGCTGGTACCCGGACAACTACCGCAAGCTCAACGAGCAAGGCGCCCAGTTGGTGGCGGTGCCGGCCTTCGTGATTGGCCGCGAGACCTGGGACAAGCCGTGGCGCGGCTTCAAAAGCGTGTCGACGCCAGCCGAGATCAGCCTCAAGCCCGAAGAGCTCAGCGAAGGCGAAGCCTGGCACCGCCTGACCCTGATCAGCCAGCAACCCATCAGCCAGGCCACCGCCGGCATGAGCGTGTTCCTGCGCGGGCAGTTCTTTGACATGGGCAGCGCCGGGCAAAGCTTCCTCAGCAGCAACGGCCAGGTGTTCGCCGACGGCAATGCCCGTGGCGCGCGCCTGCTGAACGTGTGGCTGTAACTCAATGAAGCCGGTGCGGCTTGGGGATTTGTCGGTGGGCTTCGTCCACACCTTGGCCGATGCGATCCACAGCCATGGCCTGGACCCGCAACCGTTGCTGCTGCAATACGGCCTCGACCCGGCGCGCCTGGCCGAGGCGGGTGCACGCTTGTCGATCCCGCGCTATATGCGCCTGGGCTTTGCGGCCATCCAGTTGACCGGCGACGCCAGCCTGGGCCTGCGCATGGGCCAGCTCAGCCGCCTGAGCCAGGCCGGGCTCGCCGGGGTCACCGCCGCCCAGGCGCCCACCGTGCGCGAAGCCGCCCGTACCCTGACGCGCTTCGAAGCCTTGTACGGCTCCAACTATCGCGGCCAGTCGAGCTTTCACGAGGATGCGGACGGTGCGTGGCTGCGCTTCTACTCCATCAGCCCGTACAACGCCTATAACCGCTTTGTGGTGGACTCGATCATCGCCGGGTGGCTGCATCAGTTGTCGAGCCTGAGTGCGCAACCGGTGCAGGCGCAGCGAATCGAAATCGAGTTCCAGGCCCCCGACTACAGCGAGCGCTACAGCGTGCTTGGGGACTGCCCGATCCAGTTTGGCGCCGAGCACAATCAGTTGCGCCTTAGCCAGCAAACCCTGGCCCTGCGCAACCCGGAACACTGCCCGAGTACCTGGCAATTACTGGTGCAGTTGTGCGAACGGGAACTGGAGCAGTTGACGCGCACCCGCAGCCTGCGCGAGCGCATTACCCGCTTGCTCGGGCCGATGCTCAATGGTGGCCGGGAACCCGACCTGGAAGAAGTGGCGTCACGCTTGAAACTGCCGACCTGGACCCTGCGGCGCAAGCTGGCGGAAGAAGGGACTCAGTTCCGGGCGATTCTCAACGACACTCGCCGCGACCTGGCCATGACCTACATTCGCGATACCGAACTGGCGTTCGGTGAAATTGCCTATTTGCTCGGTTTTGCTTCAGCGGAAGCCTTTCAACGGGCGTTCAAGCGCTGGAACAGCCAGACCCCAGGGGAATTTCGCCGCAGTCAGCGGCATTCCGCCTGACGTCTGTCTTACAGCTCGGTGGCATCATCGGCCGGATCCAGCGGATCCAGTTCAAAGGCGTGGTACTCGAGCAATTCTTCCTGGTAATCGTCCATGGTTGACTCCTTGTTTTATGAAAAGGGGTTGCTTAGTGACCTGCACAACCAGCCTAAAGTGCCGTCATGACGAAAAAATGTCCGTGGCATGACGTTCCTGCACTTCAGGATTAAACGTAGCAGGATTGCCTTGATTTAGCCGGATGAATTTTAGATGCAACTGCAATCATTGCAATTGCAATCGTAAGCCGAATTCCTTTAGGGTATGGGCACCCGTTGCCAAGCGACCCTGCTCATGACTGCCAGCACCGAACGCTCTGCCCTGATCTGCATCGACGCCCTGAATGCAACGCAGCAGCCCCGCTGCTCGCCCCTGTATAGCGTGATGACCATGGCCAACACCCTGGAGTCCAGCCGGCAGGCGTGGGTGATTCGCGGCCAGTCGCGCTCACGCCGAGTGGTGAGCTGGCCCACCTGGTTCGCGCGCAATACCGGGGAAAAACCCATGCTGTACCTGCACACGGCCGCGTCATCGGCGCAGTTGCGCGCGCTGTCCGGCGAGACCCGTCAGCGGGGCATCCTGTGCAACGACAATGCAACCCAGCCCTCCCCTTCACTGCCCTTATGGCTGGCCAGCAATCCTCACTGCACACCTTATGACCCGGCCTCCGGCGAGGAAGCCCGGGCGATTGTGCTGGCGGGTTTGCAGGCGCTTTATGTCGACGGCGAGCCGGGGTTCTACTATCTGGCACTGCACGATCAACACGAAGGGCCAGGGCTGAGCCCCCAGGATAGTGACCATGCGCTCAGGGGCATGTACCGGGTCCGGCGCTCATACACCAGTGAATTGAGGGTGCGGTTGCTGGGTGCGGGTCGAGCGTTTGAAGAAGTCGTGCACGCCGCGCAGTTGCTCGAGACGGATTGGAGCGTCGAGGCGCAACTGTGGAGTTGCCCCAGCTATACACGGCTGGCCCGCGAAGCGGATGCAGCGCAACGCTGGAACCGCCTGCACCCGTTGGAACCGAAGCGCAGTTGTCATCTAAGGGATTGCCTGGCTGGGGATGGCGCGCCGGTGGTCGCGGTCACCGGGTATCCGCAGCCTATCGTCGATCAATTGGCGGGGCATGTGGATGCGCGTTTTGTAGCATTGGGTGCGGGCTCCGTGGAAACGTCAGCACCCAGTCGATATTGGGTAGCGGTGCTGGCATTGAAGGCGTTGGCGGATGACGGCTGGATCGAAGCAGAACAGGTGGAGACCGCCCTGAATCGATATCACCTGAAATGACGATCTGCAATCCATCGCAGATCAAATGTGGGAGCGGGCTTGCTCGCGAAGACGGTGTGCCTGTTGATATTACTGTTGCTGACACACCGCTTTCGCGAGCAAGCCCGCTCCCACACGGAATCCGCGTCGCCTGGAGTCTTTGCTTCAGGTCTTACGTCGCCCGCGGGTCTGCACGCCCGCCTCCATCGCCAGCCCCGCGGTACGTTCCAATGCCTCGGCAAAAACCCGGCGTTGCTCGCTGTCGAGCTGCGACAAAAACAATTCATCCACGCTGCTTTCGTAGATTTTCCACATCTTTTTACGCAATACCCGGCCCGCGTCGGTGATCGAGACAAAGGCAGCACGCCCGTCACCGTCGGAGCGCGAACGCACCACCAGGCCGTCCTTTTCCAGGCGGTCGACCAAGCGCGTCAGGTTGTAGCGTTCGATGGCCAGCACATCGGCCAATTCGTGCATGCGCCGGGTGCCATCGGGGCCACTTTCCAGGCCCCACAAAGCGTCGTACCAGGCATACGGCGGCAGACCGGCATCGGCCAGGCGCCGTTCGATTTCACGGATGACCGTCCTGTGGGCCCGAACAAAACGGAACCAGACATCAGGCTCTTTCGACGACATGCAACACCATCCGGGGAATTTCAAGAAGGTTGCAATAGTAGCTCATCCCGCGCTAGATTCAGCCATGTAGTTGCAATTGCAACTACATTCGCAAAGCTCCCACAAGGAGCCCACACGCTGAAACCCGTCCACCCTGGAGCCTGACATGACCCCGAACACTGCAGTACGCCTCGACGACGATCCACAGGAAACCCGCGAATGGCTGGAGTCCATCGAATCGGTGCTGTCCACCGAAGGCCGCCCGCGCGCGCATTACCTGATTGATCAGTTGCTGGATTTCGACGTGGCGCGGCATGGCGACTTCTACGGGCGGGTGACCACCCCGTACGTCAACACCATCCCGGTAGACCGCCAGTTGCCCTACCCCGGCAACCTGGCCACCGAGCGCCGGCTGAATGCGTTTATTCGCTGGAACGCCATGGCCATGGTGCTGCGCGCGGGCAAACATTCCGGCGTGGGCGGGCATATCGCAACCTATGCGTCGGCTGCGGTGCTGTATGACGTAGGCTTCGACCATTTCTTCCGTGGCCGAACTGAAAGCTTCGATGGCGACCTGGTGTACATCCAGGGCCACTCCGCGCCGGGCATTTACGGGCGGGCGTACCTCGAAGGCCGGATCAGCGAAGCGCAGCTGGACAACTTCCGCCGGGAAGCCGGTGGCGACGGTTTGTCATCCTATCCGCACCCTCGCCTGATGCCGGACTTCTGGCAGTTTCCTACGGTTTCCATGGGCCTCGGACCGATTACCGCCGCGTATCAGGCGCGCTTCATGCGCTACCTGGAGTTCCGCGACCTCAAGCAGCACCAGGGCCGCAAGGTGTGGGCGTTCCTCGGTGATGGCGAGATGGATCAGCCGGAATCCCTGGCGGCCATTTCCCTGGCCGGGCGCGAGAAGCTCGACAACCTGATCTTCGTGGTCAACTGCAACCTGCAACGCCTCGATGGCCCAGTGCGCGGCAATGCCAAGGTGATCCAGGAATTCGAAAGCCTGTACCGCGCCGCCGGCTGGAACGTGATCAAGGTGATCTGGGGCGGCGGCTGGGATGCGTTGCTGGAAAAGGACAAAAGCGGCTTGCTGCGCCAGCGCATGATGGAATGCGTGGACGGCGACTATCAGAACTACAAATCGCAAAACGGCGCCTACGTGCGGGAACACTTCTTCGGCAAATACCCGGAGTTGCTGGCGCTGGTGGCAGATATGTCCGATGACGATATCTGGAAACTCTCAAGGGGCG
Organism: Pseudomonas sp. GP01-A4; assembly: GCF_058780865.1. NCBI lineage: Bacteria > Pseudomonadati > Pseudomonadota > Gammaproteobacteria > Pseudomonadales > Pseudomonadaceae > Pseudomonas > Pseudomonas sp. GP01-A4. The sequence goes on along the minus strand of NZ_JBYSWF010000061.1, from coordinate 37,517 downwards.
GCCATGACCCGGACAAGGTCTACAACGCCTATGCCGCCGCCGTGCGTCACAGCGGCCAGCCGACGGTGATCCTGGCGAAAACCGTCAAGGGCTTCGGCATGGGCGAGGCCGGCGAAGGCCAGAACATCAACCACCAGTTGAAAAAGATGGGCGCTGAAGCCGTCAAAGCCTTCCGCGATCGCTTCGGGCTGGAAGTGGCCGACGACCAACTGGCTGAAATCCCGTATCTCAAACCGGCCGCCGACAGCGAAGAGGCCCGCTATTTCGCCGCCCGCCGCCAGTCACTGGGTGGCTACGTGCCGGCTCGCCATAGCGCGGTCGAGTCGCTGAAGATCCCAGAACTGGATGCCTTCGCCACCCAGCTCAAGGACACCGGCGAACGCGCGATCTCCACCACCATGGCCTTTGTGCGCATCCTCGGCACCCTGCTCAAGGACCCGAACCTGGGCAAACTGATCGTGCCCATCGTGCCGGACGAGTCCCGCACCTTTGGCATGGAAAGCCTGTTCCGCCAGATCGGCATTCACTCCGCCGTCGGCCAGCTCTACACCCCACAAGATGCCGGCCAGCTGTCCTACTACAAGGAGAGCAAGGACGGACAGATCATGCAGGAAGGCCTGAATGAATCCGGCGCCATTTCCTCGTGGATTGCCGCGAGTACGTCCTACGCCAACCACGGCTTGATGACCGTGCCGTTCTACATTTTCTATTCGATGTTCGGCTTCCAGCGGGTCGGCGACCTGGCCTGGGCCGCAGGTGATGCACGGGCGCGGGGCTTCCTGCTGGGGGCGACGGCCGGGCGCACCACGCTGATGGGCGAAGGCCTGCAGCATGACGATGGCCACAGCCATGTGCTGTCGTCGGTGATCCCGTGCTGCATTTCCTACGATCCGACGTTTGCCTTCGAGCTGGCGGTGATCATTCGCGAAGGCATGCGCCGGATGTACGTCGAGCAAGAGGACATCTACTACTACATCACCCTGCTCAACGAAAACTACCCGCACCCGGCGATGCCCGAAGGCGTCGAGGACGGGATTCTCAAGGGTATGTATCGGTTGAAGGCGGCTGAAGACACCACGCAACCACGGGTACAGCTGATGGGCAGCGGTTCGATCCTGCGGGAAGTCATCGCCGCCGCGGACCTGCTGCGCGATGATTTTGCCGTGGCCAGCGATGTGTGGAGTGTCACCAGCCTGACCGAGCTGCGCCGGGAAGGTCATGCCGTGGAGCGCTGGAACCTGCTGCATCCTGAAAGCGAACCGCGTACCAGCTATGTCGAGCAGTGCCTTGAGGGCCAGCCTGGGCCCGTGGTGGTCGCCACCGACTACATGAAAATCTTTGCCGATCAGATTCGCCCGTTTGTACCGGGCCGGCGCTTTGTGGCGCTGGGCACCGATGGCTTCGGGCAATCGGATACCCGCGAAACCTTGCGCCAGTTCTTCGAGGTGGACCGGTATTTCATTGCCCTGGCGGCCTTGAAGGCGCTGGCGGATGACGGCCTGATCAGCCGCGCCAGGGTGGCGGAGGCGATCAGCCGCTACGGGATCAACGTCGACAAGGCCAACCCCGTAGCGGTGTAGTTACTGCGCAGGCGTCGGCAGAGGCGGAATCGCTTCGGTCGGCGCCGGCAGCGCAGGAGTGGTGGCCTCTGGCGCCGGTGCCGGGGCTTCCTTTGGTGCAATCGGCGCAGGTTCCGCCGGTGGTACCACCGGCTCCGATGCCGCTGGCACTACCGCCGGCGTCACTGGGGCTGCCGGTGTGGCCGGCGCTTCTTTTGGCACTTCTTTCGGCGCTTCAACCTTATCGGCCTTATCGGCCGCCGGAGCTGCCTTAGGTTCCGGGATGCCCAGGTCAGCCTTGGGCTTCTCTGGAATATGCGCTGCCTTTTTCACTTCCTGGGGCAGGAAAACGTCCACCAGGGCGAAATAACGCTCATAAAATTTCGGCGCAGACACCGTCTCGCTGGCCACCTTGACCATGGAGTCGTCGGTGGAGCCAATCGGCATCGACACCGAACCCAACACACCCACACCGAGGCTGGCGGAGTTGTTGACCTTCTTCAAGGCGTAGCGATCCTGCAAGGCGTTGGCGAACATCGTCGAGTGATGATTGCCGCTGCCATCGTCGGCACACACCACGTTGAAGCTGATCTGCAGGTGAGTTTCGCCGGTCTGCTGGAAGCTCTTGTTACCCGCCACCAGCTTTGGATCGCTGCTGGTGATGATGTAACCCTGGCTCAACAGCGCACGCCGCGCCGCTTCGCAGGCCGCCGTGTCACTGACCGGGTAATCACGGGAAAACGTGCCGGAGTCGTCGAAGTTCTCATGTTCATAAATAGCGGTCTTGGGTGACGAGCAGCCCGCAGCGCCCGCCAGCACCAGCGCCAACCCGAGGCTACGCAAGTGAAATGATGTCGACATCGAAAATCCTGAGGAAAACAGTCAGGGCGGTATTGTGCAACAGAACGTGGCCTCGGCGCGCGAATTCCTGTCGGTAAAACGTCACAGCCTTACGGGACGGTGTCCGCAGGAAAAAGCCGCTCGCCCATATGGTCGATAAACACGCGCAATTTCGCCGAGGCATGGCGACTTGATGGCCAGAGCATCCAGAAGCTGCCGCTGTGCTCCAGGTAATAGTCCAGCACCCGTTGCAGCCGGCCCTGCTCCACCGATTCGCGGACCATGAAGTCTGGCAGGCAGGCAATCCCCAGGCCTTCATGGGCCACGTGCATCAGTGATTCGATGGTGGTGGAGACCAGCGGCGCACGCAGGGTCGGCTCCGGCAGGCCCGGCTCCGGGCGCAGTGGCCAGGTTTCCAGTTTGCCGGTGGCGCAGAATTTGTGGCGCAGGCAGGCGTGGTCGCTCAAATCCCGGGGCTGGCGCGGCGTACCGTGCAGGCGCAGGTACTCCGGGGACGCCACCAGCACCAGGCGGTAATACCCGAGGTGGCGCGCCATCAAGCGTGAGTCCTCGGGTTTGCCGGTGCGGATCACCGCGTCGAAACCCTCCTCGATCACATCCACCATGCGGTCGGAGAAGTCCACGTCCAGCTCGATCTCGGGATAGGCGCGCATGAAATCCGTCAGTACCGGCATCAACAAGCCGCGCACTTGCGGCAGGCTGACGCGCAACTTGCCTCTGGGGGTGGCGGATGCCTGGCTAAGTTCCTGTTCTGCGGCTTCGACTTCCGCCAGGATGCGCCGGGAGCGTTCGAGAAACAGTGCGCCCTCGCTGGTCAACGTGATACTGCGGGTGCTGCGATGGAACAGCCGCACCCCCAGGCGCTCTTCGATGCGCGCGATGCTTTTGCCAATCGCCGAGGACGACACCCCCAGCATGCGCCCGGCCTCGGTAAAGCTGCGGGTTTCGGCCACCTGCACAAACACTGAAATACTGCCCAGGCTGTCCATCGTCTCGCTCCCGAGGATTGCGGACATTGGCGTCCGATAAGTTCGGAACCTTAGCCTGTTTTTCTCCACCGTGCAGCACCCTACTCTGGCTCCCTGCCCTTTCGTCTGAAAACCGGAGCCAAGAAAACATGAGCGACAGCGCCCTATCTTCCACGACCCGCGCGGTGAGCCGTGAACGACTGCCTCTGGGCGGTCTGTTGGCATTGGCTACCGCCGGCTTCATTACCATCCTCACCGAAGCCATGCCGGCGGGCTTGCTCCCGCAAATGGGCACCGGCCTCGGGGTGTCCGAAGCGTTGGTGGGCCAGTTGGTGACCCTGTACGCCCTGGGCTCGCTGTTGGCCGCGATTCCCCTGACCATCGCCACCCGGGGCTGGCGCCGGCGGCCATTGCTGATGATTGCCATCGGCGGGTTTGCCTTGGTCAACAGTGTGACGGCGTTTTCCAGCGATTACCTGCTGACCCTGGTGGCCAGGTTCTTCGCCGGGGTGTTCGCGGGATTGCTCTGGGCGCTGCTGGCCGGTTATGCCAGCCGCATGGTTGCGCCGCACCTGCAAGGCAGGGCCATTGCCGTGGCCATGCTCGGCGCGCCATTGGCGCTGTCACTGGGTGTACCGGCCGGGACATTCCTGGGCACCACGGTTGGCTGGCGCCTGAGCTTCGCGATCATGTCCGGCCTGACGGTTGTGCTGCTGGCCTGGGTGCGCTGGCAGGTCCCGGACTTTGCCGGGCAACAGGCGGAAAAACGCCTGGGGCTGCGCCAGGTGCTGGCACTGCCAGGGATTCGTCCGGTGTTGTTGGTGACTTTCACCTACGTACTGGCTCATAACATTCTCTACACCTATATCGCGCCGTTCCTGGTACCTGCCGGGATTGCAGCGGACATCGACCAGGTGCTGCTGGTGTTTGGCCTGGCGGCGCTGCTGGGTATCTGGATCGTCGGCGCGCTGATTGATCAGCGGCTGCGCGCCTTATTGGTAATCAGCTGCGCAATGTTCGCGCTGTCGGCCCTGGCGCTGGCGTTCTGGATCACCTCGGCGACGGTGATCTATACCACGGTGGCGTTATGGGGGCTGGCGTTTGGCGGTTTGCCGGCATTGCTGCAAACGGCGCTGGCCAAGTCGGCCGGGGATTCAGCCGATGCCGCGCAGTCGATGCTGGTGACGGTGTGGAACCTGGGCATCGCCGGTGGCGGACTACTCGGCGGCATGTTGTTGCAAGGGTGGGGAGTGACATCGTTTCCATGGGCGGTCGCCGCGTTGGTCGTACTGGCGCTGATCGCGACGCTGCGTTTAACCGATGTTTAAACGAAACGTGACGTGATGTTTCTTAACTCTTATGATCGCACCGGGTGCGCTGCTGCATACGGCACAGCGCAGGTTAAAGGATAAGCATTGGTCGGGCCGCCAATGGAGACTTGTCGTGCCTGATAAACACCCTGCTATTCCGCGCCCCCAGGTTCTGGTCGAAGGCGCCCTGTCCGCATTGGAGCGGTTTTCAAGGATCGAAGCAGTCAGCGGTATCGTGTTGCTGCTGGCAGCGATCGTCGCGCTGGTCTGGGCCAACAGCCCCGTCGCAGATTCCTACGAACACTTCTGGAACACCCCACTCACTATCGGGCTGGGAGACTTCACGGTCTCGCGCTCGTTGCACTTCCTGGTGAACGATGGGCTGATGACCATCTTCTTCCTGGTGGTGGGCGCCGAGATTCGCCAGGAGATCAGGGACGGCGCACTCGCCAACCTGAAACTGGCCACCCTGCCCCTCGGCGCTGCGCTGGGTGGCGTGCTGATGCCGGCACTGATTTACACCCTGCTCAACCATGGCACCGTAGCGGCCAGTGGCTGGGCAGTGCCCACTGCCACCGACATTGCATTTGCCGTGGGTGTGCTGGCGCTGTTGGGTAAATCCATCCCCGCCGGCGTGCGCATCCTGCTGCTGGCGCTGGCGATCATTGATGACATCGTCGCCATCCTGATCATCGCGATTTTCTATACCGCCAGCCTGGACTACATGGGCCTGGTGATCGCGGCCTGCGGGCTGGCGCTGGTGCTGATTTTTCAGCGGATGGGCATTGGCAAGGCGGTGGTGTACCTGTTGCCGGGGGCGATTGTCTGGTTTGGGCTGCTCAAGACCGGCGTGCATCCTACGCTTGCCGGCGTGGTGCTGGGCCTGATGACGCCTGTCACTCCAAGACCCACTCGGGAACGCCCCCTGGACACCATCGGGCGCACGTTCAACGAGCTGATGGAGCGGCTTTCACAATCGGCTGAAAGCGCGCACCAGGTCGCCAAACCACTGAAGCAGTTGCGACAGGCCCAGCGGGAAATGCTGCCGCCGGTGCAGCGCATCCAGGCGGGACTGCACCCGTGGGTGGCCTTTGGCGTCATGCCACTGTTTGCCCTGGCCAACGCCGGAGTGAGCCTGCAAGGGTTCAACCTGGACGATCCACTGCCCCACGGCGTGTTCATGGGGGTCATCCTGGCCCTGGTGCTCGGCAAGCCGCTCGGTGTGATGCTGGCGAGCGTGGTGCTGGTCAAACTGAACATCTGCCAATTGCCGGAGGGCGTGACCTGGAACGGCGTCGCCCTGGTGGGCCTGCTGGCGGGGATTGGTTTTACCATGTCGATTTTCATCTCGTCGCTGGCCTTCTCCGATCCGACGCTGCTGTCGGCTGCCAAGCTGAGTGTGCTGAGCGCTTCGACCCTGGCGGCTGTGATTGGCCTGAGTTGGGGCAAGCTCAAGTTTGCGCGTTGAATCAAGACTGGTTGAGTCAGCTGATTAGTGGATAAAAAAAGACCCCGGCCTCTTCAGGCCGGGGTCTTTTTATTCAGGCTGTTACGAGATCAGAACTTCTTGATCTCAGCCTTGGTTTCCAACTGCTTGCGATAGGCGGCGAAGTCTTGCTGGCCGACACGGGACGCGAGGAAGCGGCGGTACTGAGCCTTCTCGTCATCGGTCGGTGCAGCGGCTTCATTGACCGCGTTCAAGCGCACGATCACCAGGCTACCGTCTGGCAGGGTCACGCTGGTGAAGGTCGGCTTGTCCTTGGCCGCAGGCTTTGGCATGCGGAACAGGGCTTGCAGCACGGCTGGCTCGACGCCTTCCTGGCCACGGGTGGCCGCTTCGGTGACTTTCCAGGCCTGGCCATCCACCGGCTGGTTCAGCGGTGTCTTGCCATCACGCAGGTTGGCAATCAGCTCGTCCGCGTGAGTCTTCGCCGCAGCGCTCGCGCGCTCCTTGGTCAACTGGGCACGGATGGCAGTGGCAACGCTTTCCAGCGGCAGCTGGGTAGGCTTCAGGTGCTCTTTGGCACGCAGCACCACGATGGTTTCCGGATCCAGCTCGATGGCGGTGCTGTTGGCACCTTCATCCAGTACTTCAGGGCTGAATGCAGCGGTCACAACGGCACGGTTGGCAGCAATGCCTTCGCCACCTTCACGGCCAAACGGCGCGGAGGTGTGCACGGTCAGCTTCAGGTCCGACGCCGGCTGGGCCAGGTCGGAAGCTTCGAATGCAGCGTCTTCCAGTTGCTTGGTCGCGTCGACGAAACGCTGTTCAACCTGCTGGGTCTTGAGCTCGCGGGTCAGCTTGTCTTTCAGGCTGGCGAACGATGGCACTTCTGGTGCTTCAACACCCAACAGCTTGATCAGGTGCCAGCCGAAGCTGGAACGCACCGGTGCCGAGACCTGGTCCTTGTTCAGCGCATACAGCGCTGTTTCGAAGGCAGGGTCGTAGACGCCAGGGCCAGCGAAACCGAGGTCACCGCCGTTGTTCGCAGAACCCGGATCCTGGGAGAACTCCTTGGCCAGGGCTTCGAACTTCTCGCCCTTGGCCAGGCGCGCCTGGATTTCTTCGATCTTGGCCTTGGCCTGCTCGTCAGTGGTCTTGTCGTTGACTTCAATCAGGATGTGCGCCGCGCGACGCTGTTCAGCGAGGTTGGCGGTTTCTTTCTGATAGAGGGCTTGCAGCTCATCGTCCTTGACCGCGACCTGGTCGAAGAAGGAAGCCTTCTTCAGCTCCAGATAGTCGATGACCACCTGGTCCGGGGTCATGAACTCCTTGGCGTGCTGGTCGTAGTAAGCCTTGACCTCGTCGTCAGTGATCTTCACTGCTGCAGGGTCGGCCTTGACGCTGACGGTGGCGAAATCGCGGGTCTGTTTTTCCAGACGGGCGAACGCGAGCACTTCGGCATCAGTCACAAAACCGCTGCCGGCAATACCAGCACGAACCTGGCCGATCAGCATTTCCTGGCTCAGCATCTGACGGAATTGCATACGGCTGTAGCCCAGCTGACGGATCACCTGGTCGAAACGCTCAGCGTTGAACTGGCCATCCACCTGGAATTCCGGCGTCTGCAGGATCACTTGATCCAGCGCAGCTTCGGAGAAAGCGAATTTCGAATCGGCCGCGCCTTGCAGCAGCAGCTTGCGATCGATCAGGCCCTTGAGTGCGGCGTCGCGCAGCAGCTTTTCGTCCAGCAAGGAAGCATCGAAGTCCTTGCCCAGCTGTTGCATCAGCTGGCGACGTTGCATGTCGACGGCCTGGCCCAGTTCGCTTTGGGTGATTTCTTCACCGTTGACCTTGGCCACGTCCTGCTTGTTGTTGGTCGAAGCCTGAAAAATAGCCTCGATACCGGTGAACGCCATCAATGCGACGATGATCCCGATAATGGTCTTGGCAATCCAGCCTTGTGAATTGTCCCTGATATTCTGCAGCATGCGTCCCCCAGAAACGGTTGAACTTCAAAATTAGGCAACCGTGGAGCGTGGGTAGAGTCCGGATAGAAGAAAGGCGCATCCGAGGATGCGCCTTCTCGTAACTGGCGGAGCGGACGGGGGTTTGAACCCACACCCCCGGCGTGGCGACCCGATGGATACTCGGGTCAGCTGCCGCTCCGCTGCCAGGTCAGACCTGCGTCCGACCCGGATGGGTAAGGCTTGAGCGAAGCTTAGTTAACGGCTTCTTTCAGGGCTTTACCGGCTTTGAAACCTGGTTTTTTGGCAGCGGCGATTTGCAGAGCCTTGCCAGTCTGTGGGTTACGGCCAGTGCGAGCTGGACGATCGGTCACAGAGAAAGTACCGAAACCAACCAGTACCACAGAGTCGCCGGCCTTGAGAGCGCCAGTGACGGATTCGATTACTGCGTCCAGCGCACGGCCAGCAGCGGCTTTCGGGATATCAGCAGATGCAGCGATAGCATCAATCAGTTCCGACTTGTTCACTCTAAGTCCCCTTATATCTATTGAGTATGATTCTAAGTTTTTTGGTGAAAGCAAAAACCAGTGCTGAATGGCCTACAGACACTTAAGAGCCGCTTTATAACAAGGGCTCTAAAAAGCTGTCAAGGAAGCCCCCAGGCTTAAACGTATTAATGCGTGCTAATTCTTTCCTTAGAGTCAGTCTCGCGTTTTTCATCCTTTGCAACTATCTCAGGAGCCACATCCGGCAAGGGCTCCGGCGCGTATTGCAGCGCAATTTGCAGGACCTCGTCAATCCATTTAACCGGTTTAATCTGCAGATCCTGCTTGATGTTGTCAGGAATCTCCTTCAAGTCGCGAACATTCTCTTCAGGAATGATCACGGTCTTGATACCACCGCGGTGTGCAGCCAGCAATTTCTCTTTGAGGCCACCAATGGCCAGTACCTGACCACGCAGGGTGATTTCCCCGGTCATGGCGACATCGGCGCGCACCGGAATGCCGGTCAGGGCTGATACCAGTGCCGTGCACATGCCTACGCCTGCGCTAGGGCCGTCTTTCGGGGTCGCCCCTTCCGGCATGTGGATGTGGGTGTCGTGCTTCTCATGGAAGTCCAGGGGAATCCCCAGGCTCTTGGCGCGGCTGCGCACCACGGTCTGCGCGGCGGTGATGGATTCAACCATCACGTCACCCAGGGAACCGGTCTTGATCAGTTGCCCTTTGCCCGGGATTACGGCGGCCTCGATGGTCAGCAATTCGCCGCCCACCTGGGTCCACGCCAGGCCAGTGACCTGGCCTACCTGGTCCTGCTGCTCAGCCAGGCCGTAGCGGAATTTGCGCACGCCCAGGAAGTGTTCCAGCAGGTCCGCGGTGACCTTCACCGAGAAGCGTTTTTCCAGCGCATGTTCCTTCACGGCCTTGCGGCAGATCTTCGCCAGTTGACGCTCAAGGCCCCGTACACCGGCCTCGCGGGTGTAGAAACGAATGATGTCGCGGATCGCGTCGGCATCAAATTCGATCTCGCCTTTTTTCAGGCCGTTGGCCGCAATCTGCTTGGGCGAGAGGTATTTGACGGCGATGTTGATCTTCTCGTCTTCGGTGTAACCCGGCAGACGAATCACCTCCATCCGGTCCAGCAAGGCTGGCGGAATATTCATCGAGTTGGAGGTGCACAGGAACATTACGTCGGACAGGTCGTAGTCGACTTCCAGGTAATGGTCGTTGAAATTGTGGTTCTGCTCGGGGTCGAGCACTTCCAGCAAAGCAGACGCCGGGTCGCCACGCATGTCGCTGCCCATCTTGTCGATTTCATCGAGCAGGAACAGCGGGTTGCGCACACCCACCTTTGTCATCTTTTGAATCAATCTTCCTGGCATCGAACCGATGTAAGTCCGGCGATGACCACGGATTTCCGCTTCATCACGCACACCGCCCAGGGCCATGCGCACGAATTTGCGGTTGGTGGCGTGGGCAATCGACTCCGCCAGCGAGGTTTTACCCACACCAGGAGGACCGACCAGGCACAACACCGGACCACGAATCTTCTTCACGCGCTTTTGCACGGCGAGGTATTCGAGGATGCGTTCCTTGACTTCTTCGAGGCCGTAGTGATCGGCATCGAGAATATCTTCGGCGCGGGCCAGGTCCAGGCGCACCTTGGTCTGGGCCTTCCACGGCACCTGCACCAGCCAGTCGATGTACGAACGAACCACGGTGGCTTCGGCCGACATCGGCGACATTTGCTTGAGCTTGTTCAGCTCGGCAGTGGCCTTGGTCAACGCGTCTTTCGGCAGGCCGGCGGCATCGATGCGTTTTTTCAGCTCCTCGATTTCGTTGTGGCCTTCCTCGCTGTCGCCCAGCTCTTTCTGAATGGCCTTCATCTGCTCATTCAGGTAGTACTCGCGCTGGCTGCGCTCCATTTGCTTTTTGACACGGCCGCGAATGCGCTTCTCAACCTGCAGCAGGTCGATTTCGGCATCCAGCAGCGCCAGGACGTGTTCGACCCGGGCCGACAAATCGATGATCTCGAGAATGTCCTGCTTCTGCTCGATTTTCAGCGCCATGTGCGCGGCCATGGTGTCGACCAGGCGGCTTGGCTCATCAATGCTGTTGAGGGAAGAGAGGACTTCTGCGGGGACTTTCTTGCCCAGTTGCACGTATTGCTCGAACTGGGACAGCAGGCTGCGAACGAACACTTCGGATTCGCGCTCAGGGGCGTCGACTTCGTCGATCAGCGCCACTTCGGCACGCAGGTGGCCGTCCACTTCCATGAAGCGCTCGACCGCACCGCGCTGCTCGCCTTCCACCAGCACCTTGACGGTGCCATCAGGCAGCTTGAGCAGTTGCAGGACAGTTGCAACGGTACCAACGCGATACAGGGCATCTTCGCCCGGATCATCGTCAGCAGGATTTCTCTGGGCCAGCAGCAGGATCTGCTTGTCGCCCGTCATCGCGGCCTCGAGGGCTTCGATAGACTTCTCGCGCCCCACGAACAGCGGGATAACCATGTGCGGATAGACGACGACATCACGCAACGGCAGGAGAGGCAATTCGATGGTTGTCTTCATGATTTCGCCTCTATGACAGATGAAAGTAAGCTTGAAACCAAGATGGGGGCTGCCTGCAAAAAAAACAAGCGTAATGGCATCAGTTAAACGCAGTAAAAACAAAGGGGCCCCTTAAGGCCCCTTTATTTTGTGCAGCTCGGCGGTGCAACGCTTAAGCGTCTGGCGCAGCCTTGGCAGCCGGCTCACTGTTTTCGTAGATATACAGTGGCTTGGACTTGCCTTCTATAACGCTTTCGTCGATCACCACTTTACTCACCTCGGACTGCGAGGGGATTTCGTACATGGTGTCGAGCAGTACGCCTTCGAGGATCGAGCGCAAACCACGGGCGCCGGTCTTGCGCTCCAGTGCCCGCTTGGCCACCGATTTGAGCGCGTCAGCACGGAACTCGAGGTCCACACCTTCCATCTCGAACAGCTTGGCGTATTGCTTGGTCAGGGCGTTTTTCGGCTCGGTGAGGATCTGCATCAACGCAGCCTCATCCAGCTCGTCCAGCGTCGCCAGGACCGGCAGACGGCCAACGAATTCCGGGATCAGACCGAACTTGACCAAATCGTCAGGCTCGACTTCACGCAGGGATTCACCAACTTTCTTGCCTTCTTCCTTGCTGCGTACTTCTGCACTGAAGCCAATGCCGCCACGGGTGGAACGGTTTTGAATAACCTTTTCCAGGCCGGAGAACGCACCGCCACAGATGAACAGGATGTTGCGCGTATCAACCTGAAGGAATTCCTGCTGCGGGTGCTTGCGGCCGCCTTGTGGCGGTACGGAAGCAACCGTGCCTTCGATCAGTTTCAACAGCGCTTGCTGCACGCCTTCACCGGAAACGTCCCGGGTGATCGACGGGTTGTCGGATTTGCGCGAAATCTTGTCGATTTCATCGATGTAGACAATGCCCATCTGGGCCTTCTCCACGTCGTAGTCGCATTTCTGCAGCAGCTTCTGAATGATGTTCTCGACGTCTTCACCTACGTAACCGGCCTCGGTAAGAGTGGTTGCGTCGGCGATGGTGAAGGGAACGTTCAGCAGGCGAGCCAGGGTCTCTGCAAGCAGGGTTTTACCCGAGCCTGTAGGGCCGATCAGCAAGATGTTGCTTTTGCCGAGCTCGACGTCGTCACTTTTCTTGTCACGCTGGTTCAGACGCTTGTAGTGGTTGTACACCGCTACGGCCAGAACCTTCTTTGCACGCTCTTGACCAATCACATACTGATCAAGGATGCCGCTGATTTCTTTAGGCGAAGGCAATTTATGCGCGCTGCTTTCGGCCTGGGCTTCCTGCACCTCCTCACGGATGATGTCATTGCACAGGTCGACGCACTCGTCGCAGATAAAGACCGAGGGGCCGGCAATCAACTTGCGTACTTCATGCTGGCTTTTGCCACAGAAGGAGCAATAGAGCAGCTTGCCGTTGTCCTCGCCGTTGCGGGTGTCAGTCATTCGTTCGATCCAAATCCGATAGGCTTGCAACACAAGATGAAGGCTATTGAGGGCTTTTTCAAGTCCACTGGTGGTCGGACCTGCCGACCAGCCCTATTTTGAGCTGCTTATATTAAGCGGGGCGCTTTTCGATCACTGCGTCGATCAACCCGTATTCACGAGCCGCTTCGGCGCTCATGAAATTGTCACGGTTGGTGTCGCGCTCGATCTCTTCCAGGGTATGCCCGCTATGCTTGGCCATCAGCGTGTTGAGACGCTCACGAATAAAGAGGATTTCCTTGGCATGGATTTCGATGTCCGATGCCTGGCCCTGGAAACCGCCCAGTGGCTGGTGAATCATCACGCGTGAGTTCGGCAGGCAGTAACGCTTGCCCTCAGCACCAGCGGTCAGCAGGAAAGCACCCATGCTGCACGCCTGACCGATACAGGTGGTCGATACGTTCGGCTTGATGAACTGCATGGTGTCGTAGATCGACATGCCCGCTGTCACCGAACCGCCCGGGGAGTTGATGTAGAGATGGATGTCCTTGTCCGGATTTTCCGCTTCAAGGAACAGCAGCTGCGCACAAATCAGGTTGGCCATGTAGTCCTCTACCGGACCAACCAGAAAGATCACTCGCTCCTTGAGCAGGCGCGAGTAGATGTCATAGGCGCGTTCGCCACGAGCAGATTGCTCGACAACCATCGGGACCAGGCCGCCAGCGGCCTGGATATCAGAGTTCTGCTGAATATACGAATTACGGAACATGCTCTGCAGTTACTCCCAAATAGTCATGTCTTGAATACGCATAAGCCAGCGCGAGGCTGGCTTATGGGTGTATTTTCAAACGAGTTGAGCGATCAGTCGGCTTGTGCTGCTTCAGCCGGCTTGACTGCTTCTTCGTAAGAGACCGCTTTATCGGTCACCTTAGCCTTCTGCAGAACAGTATCCACAACTTGCTCTTCCAGCACAACCGAACGCACTTCGTTCAGCTGCTGGTCGTTCTTGTAGTACCAGGACACAACAGCCTCAGGCTCCTGGTAGGCCGAAGCCATTTCCTGGATCATTTCGCGAACGCGGGTTTCGTCAGGCTTGAGGTCGAATTGCTTGACCACTTCAGCCACGATCAGACCCAGTACAACGCGGCGCTTGGCCTGTTCTTCGAACAGTTCGGCCGGCAGTTGGTCAGGCTTGATGTTGCCGCCGAACTGCTGAACAGCCTGCACGCGCAGACGATCAACTTCGTTGGACAGCAGGGCCTTCGGCACTTCGATCGGGTTGGCGGCCAGCAGACCGTCCATCACCTGGTTCTTGACCTTGGATTTGATCGCCTGGCGCAGTTCACGCTCCATGTTCTTGCGAACTTCGGTGCGGAAACCTTCGATGCCGGTTTCCTTGATGCCGAACTGGTTGAAGAACTCTTCGTTCAGTTCTGGCAGCTTGGGCTCGGAAACGGTGTTGACGGTCACGGTGAACTCGGCGGTTTTGCCAGCCAGGTCCAGGTTCTGATAGTCAGCCGGGAAAGTCAGGTTCAGAACGCGCTCTTCGCCGGCTTTGGCGCCAACCAGGCCGTCTTCGAAACCAGGAATCATGCGGTTGGAACCCAGCACCAGCTGAGTACCCTTGGCGGAGCCGCCAGCGAATGCTTCGCCGTCAACCTTGCCTACGAAATCGATGTTCAGCTGGTCTTCGTTCTGGGCAGCACGATCGGCCACTTCAAAACGGGTGTTCTGCTTGCGCAGGATTTCCAGCATGTTGTCCAGGTCGGAGTCAGCAACATCAGCGCTCAGGCGCTCGATGGCGATCGAATCGAAACCGGCAACTTCGAACTCAGGGAACACTTCGAAGATTGCAACGTATTCCAGATCCTTGCCTGCTTCCAGGGACTTGGGCTCGATGGAAGGCGAGCCAGCCGGGTTCAGCTTTTGCTCGACAACGGCTTCGTAGAAGGAAGCCTGGATCACGTCACCTACCGCTTCCTGACGTGCATCAGCACCGAAGCGGCGCTTGATTTCGCTCATTGGCACTTTGCCTGGACGGAAACCAGCGATCTTGGCCTTTTGGGCAGTCTGCTGCAGACGCTTGTTGACCTGGGTCTCGATGCGCTCGGCCGGCACGGTGATGCTCATGCGGCGCTCAAGAGCAGAAGTATTTTCAACAGAAACTTGCATGGATATTCCTCGTTGCACAGACGTTAGCTGGCCGTTTCCGACCCCAGAATCAAGGGCATGCATTCTAGTGGGTCAAACTCAAGAAGTCACCCTACTGAAAACGGGTAAAAAAACAGCAGGCAATTTATAGGTGCGAATGCACGAGTGCAGCTCGCCCCGGTGGCAAATACATCCCATCATGCCAGGGCTCTGCGCCAACCCTTCTATATATAGAAGCGGTTGCCAATCATCTCCCTGACAACCGACCCTGCGGACAAGGCCGGCAAGCAGTGCGGCATCATCGCGAAACATAAATACGACGAAACGCCCTGCCCTGCAGCCCAACACCTGCGACTGCGTTGAAACTCAAACCGCTGAAACAAAAAAGGCGCCAGACTATTAATCTGGCGCCTTTCGAAATATGGGGTGGA
>NZ_JBYSWF010000061.1:0-22246 GCF_058780865.1 Pseudomonas sp. GP01-A4 | reverse complement strand
ACGAAGGGGATCGAACCCTCGACAACGGGAGTCACAATCCCGTGCTCTACCAACTGAGCTACGCCCACCATATTGCGTGACCAAAAAGCCCGTCAAAAAGGCTATTTGTTGAGCTTCGCGCCGACCCGCAGGCCTTCACGAAACTTTATTTGGTGCGGATGAAGAGACTCGAACTCTTACACCTTGCGGCGCTGGAACCTAAATCCAGTGTGTCTACCAATTCCACCACATCCGCGCTTGAAGCTTTTAAAGCAAAGGCGCCAGACTATTAATCTGGCGCCTTTCTAAATATGGGGTGGACGAAGGGGATCGAACCCTCGACAACGGGAGTCACAATCCCGTGCTCTACCAACTGAGCTACGCCCACCATATTGCGCTACTTGTGCCAAAGCTGCCTAATGGCGCACCCGGCAGGACTCGAACCTGCGACCATCCGCTTAGAAGGCGGATGCTCTATCCAGCTGAGCTACGGGCGCCTTATTAATCTGTACTCTTGGAGGATTACAAACTAACCAGTGCTAGGCTGTGCCCGACAAGTGCGACGAATAGTATAGATGGACCCGAAACCCGTCAAATCCTTTTTATAAAAAATTCATTTTATTTAAGGGGTTAGGGGAATTTGCAGACCAAGCGCCTTTGCCCTCACGCCATGGCATGCGAGAATGCGCGCACTTTTCTTCCCCCTCTCGATGGTTAATCACGCGTAATGACTGCACAACTTATCGACGGCAAATCAATCGCCGCCAGCCTGCGCCAGCAGATCGCCAAACGAGTCGCCGAGCGCAGCCAACAAGGCCTGCGCACGCCGGGCCTCGCGGTGATCCTGGTCGGCAGCGATCCTGCCTCTCAGGTTTATGTCTCGCACAAGCGTAAAGACTGTGAAGAGGTCGGCTTTATTTCCAAAGCCTACGACTTGGCTGAAGACACCACCCAACAGGCCCTCACCGACCTGATCGACAGCCTCAACGACGATCCGGCCATCGACGGCATCCTGCTGCAACTGCCATTGCCCGAGCATCTGGACGCGTCGAAATTGCTCGAACGCATCCGGCCGGACAAGGACGTCGACGGTTTCCACCCTTATAACGTCGGCCGCCTGGCCCAGCGTATCCCGCTGCTGCGCCCGTGCACCCCGAAGGGCATCATGACCCTGCTGGAAAGCACCGGCGTCGATCTGTATGGCCTGGATGCCGTCGTCGTCGGCGCCTCGAACATCGTCGGTCGCCCGATGGCCATGGAACTGCTGCTGGCCGGCTGCACCGTGACCGTGACTCATCGCTTCACCAAGGACCTGGCCGGCCACGTTGGCCGCGCCGACCTGGTGGTCGTCGCCGCCGGCAAGCCGGGCCTGGTCAAGGGTGAGTGGATCAAGGAGGGCGCCATCGTCATCGACGTGGGCATCAACCGCCAGGACGATGGCAAGCTCGTGGGCGACGTGGTGTACGAAACCGCCCTGCCCCGTGCCGGCTGGATCACCCCGGTACCCGGTGGTGTCGGCCCGATGACCCGTGCCTGCCTGCTGGAAAATACCCTGTACGCAGCCGAAACCCTGCACAGCTAATAACCAGCCGCTCTGAAAAAGCCCTGCCTTATCGCAGGGCTTTTTATTGGCCGGATAAAAAGTAGTTTTTTCTTTGTTTTTAAGGGGTTTCATCTGTTTCTAGAAGAACATTCGACAGTTTCTGATCCATACTCCTAAAATGTAACGGCATTTATCAGAAAGTCCGTGCAGAACGGTATATCCCTACTTTTTTTAGCGAGTTCATCCGCGTGAAAATTCATCTTTCCATTGTCAGCCTATTTTTTGCATTGACAGGCACCTTCGCGAGCGCAAGCGAAACCACCACCGCTCCCCGCGACATGTCCACCCTGCACATCGCCTCCGGCAGTGCGATGGTGGTAGACCTGCAGACCAACAAAGTCATCTATGCCAGCAACCCGGATGTCATCGTGCCGATCGCCTCGGTGAGCAAACTGATGACCGGCCTGATCGTGCTGGAAGCCAAGCAGAACATGGATGAATACATCGACATCAACATCAAGGACACGCCAGAGATGAAAGGCGTGTTCTCCCGGGTCAAGATCGGCAGCGAGATGCCGCGCAAGGAGATGTTGCTGATTGCCCTGATGTCCTCGGAAAACCGCGCCGCCGCCAGCCTGGCCCACCACTACCCGGGCGGCTACCCGGCCTTCATTGCAGCGATGAACGCCAAGGCCAAGGCACTGGGCATGACCAGTACCCACTATGTGGAACCTACCGGCCTGTCGATCCATAACGTGTCCACCGCCCGCGACCTGAGCAAGCTGCTGGCCGCCGCACGCAAGTACCCGATGCTCAGCCAGTTGAGCACCACCAAGGAAAAGACCGTCTCGTTCCGCAAACCCAACTACACCCTGGGTTTCTCCAACACTGACCACCTGATCAACCGCGCCAACTGGGACATCAAGCTGACCAAGACCGGCTTTACCAACCAGGCCGGCCATTGCCTGGTACTGGTGACCAGCATGGGTAATCGCCCGGTGTCGCTGGTGATCCTCGATGCCTTCGGCAAATTCACCCACTTTGCCGATGCCGGGCGCATCCGCAGCTGGGTCGAAACCGGCAAGAGCGGCTCGGTGCCAGACGTCGCATTGCGCTACAAGGCTGACAAAAACCTGAAGAACCGCCCACGGGCGAATGTTCAGGTCACCGAATCCCGCTGATTCGTAAACAGACACATAAAAAACGGCGCCCTTGAGCGCCGTTTTTTTTATTTGGCCTGGCTGGCCAGTGTCTTGACTGCTTGGGCCGCCGCCTGTTCCTGGCCCGCCTGGGCTGTGGCGCTGGCAGCCTGCTGCCAGCGCTGGGCGTCGACCTTGACCGGCAACTGGGTGGGCCGCTGAATAAGTACCGCCCACTTGCCGCCGTCTTTCCACGCCGACTCAAACGCACTGAAATCCATCGGCATGCGTCGCGCCAAGCCTGAACGCAGCAGCACCATGCTCTTCTGCTTGTTGTAACCCACCACCACGACATACCGCGGACCGGCCCAGAAGGTTGAGCCCTGGGTGATACGCGCCATCACCGGGTACCCGGCCGCGACCTGTGCCAGCAGCGCCGGCAGCTGATCTTCCAGCGGGTACACCAACATCCCGTATTCACGGGCCAGCACCTGCATGTTGCGCTCAAGGTCCGCTTCAGCGCCCGGCAAATGCAGTGGCTTATCCAATAGCCCCGGTGTAATCACAATGCCTTGTTGAGACAGCATGCTGGCAAGAGCGGCTGGGCCACCGAGGTAAGTCTCACCGCGAAACGCCGGCACGCCCTTGAGCTCGACACTCTCCGGCAGCCCCGGGATGCTCGTGGGTTTTGGATGCGAGGAACAGGCCGCCAGCCCCATGAAACAGGCGGCGACCCACCAGGAGGTTTTAATGTTCGAGGGAAACCGCAACTTCTTCACTCACTTGATCAACGGTCGACGTGGGCCCTGATCATAGGACGCTCCGGGGCGCGGGTATAGCCTTGCAGCGCAGTAAAAGGCCGGCGATAGAGCAAACAAGTTGGACGCACACGACCATTGGTCAATAGCAGGCAACCTGCGGATAGCTAGACTGTCCATTGAGAAGACAGTGTGTGCCCGGCACCGGGCGAAAGGAGGCACTTATGAGCCTGACAACAACGATTCTGCTTTTGATCTGTGGCTGGCTGGCCGTCGCCGCCGCCATGCTGTGGGGCGTGATGCGCGTGACCCGCCGGCACCATCACCCACACGTAAAACCCGCAGCACCCGGCAAGCTGCACAAACCCGCCGGGCACCACGCCTGACGCCTTAGCCAGGCATGCAACTGAAGTCTTCGGTCTGCGCCAATTCCTTGCCGTGGCTATCCTTCAACTCGGCACGCACCGTCGTACCCAGGCTGGATTCCACCAGGGTGTAATGCTCGCCGGCCTTGAAGTTGCCGTAGGTCACATGCCCGCGACAATCCTGCTGGTTATCATCCCCCGCCTCTTCTTCAAACAAGGTGACGTCCAGGCGATGCGCGCCGGGTTTCACTTCGAAGTAGCGGCCATCATTAATGTTTTTACCGTCTACCCGCTCGGCCATCAGGTCGTTGGGTGCCTCCTCTTGCAAGCCGATCCAGGCTTCGCTCGGGTCCGCCTTCGGCATCGGGCCGGCACACGCCGACAACAACAGGACCGCACTCAAGGCCGGGATCAACAACAAGGGTTTAAGAGACATGGCAGAACTCCAAATGGATAAAGAGTGAACAGGCGAAACAGCTCCCGTTCGATCGGTATCCAGCTTGTTACTGTCACCATTGTTGAACAAATGAATACATATGAAAGGATCTTCAGCCGTTAACTAAATCTTCCTTCACCTGGCTGAAAGGTGCGTGTTAGGTGGGTCCGTCAAGACTGCGAGCGTTTGCAATCCAACTCCTTTGGAGGTTACGGCATGCTCGGGCTGGTAAAGA
Source organism: Pseudomonas sp. GP01-A4 (assembly GCF_058780865.1). NCBI lineage: Bacteria > Pseudomonadati > Pseudomonadota > Gammaproteobacteria > Pseudomonadales > Pseudomonadaceae > Pseudomonas > Pseudomonas sp. GP01-A4. Next base: position 17,791 of record NZ_JBYSWF010000061.1, on the reverse strand, counting down.
CCGCACTGCTCAAGCCCTACACGTTTATCGTGCTGGCAATTTTCATCTGCATCATCGGGCCCATGGCGGCCTTGCGTACCCCCACTGACGTATTTCCCGATATTGGCATCCCCGTCGTTGCGGTGGTTTGGCAGTACAACGGCCTGTCTCCGGACGCCATGGCCGGTCGCGTGATCTACACCTACGAACGCTCCCTGAGTACCACCGTCAACGACATCGAGCACATTGAATCGCAGTCGTTACCCGGCATGGGCATCGTGAAGATTTTCTTCCAGCCCGGCGTGGATATCCGCACCGCCAACGCCCAGGTAACAGCGGTGTCACAAACCGTGCTCAAGCAGATGCCACCGGGCATTACGCCGCCGCTGATCCTCAACTACAGCGCCTCTACGGTGCCGATTCTGCAGATGGCGTTCTCAAGCCCCAGCTTGTCGGAAGCGAAGATCCGCGACCTGGTGCAGAACAACATCCGCTTGCCCCTGAGCGCCCTGCCCGGCCTGGCCATGCCCACGCCAATGGGCGGCAAGCAACGCCAGATCACCCTCGACCTTGACCCCCAGGCGCTGGCCGCCAAAGGCCTCTCGGCACAGGACGTGGGCAACGCCCTGGCCCTGCAAAACCAGATCATCCCGGTGGGTACCGCCAAACTCGGCCCCAACGAATACACGATCTTGCTCAACAACAGCCCGAAGGCGATTGATGAGCTCAACGACTTGCCGATCAAGACAGTCGACGGTGCGATCATCACCATCGGCCAGGTGGCCCACGTGCGTGACGGCTCGCCGCCGCAGACCAACATCGTGCGCGTCGACGGCCACCGTGCGGTGCTGATGCCGGCCCTGAAAAACGGCAGCATCTCCACCCTGTCGATCATCGACGGCATCCGCCAGATGCTGCCGCGCATCAATGAAACCCTGCCGCCGTCGCTGAAGACCTCGCTGCTCGGCGACGCCTCGGTGTTCGTCAAACAGTCGGTGGGCAGCGTGGCCCAGGAAGGCATCATCGCCGCCTTGCTGACCAGTGCGATGATCCTGCTGTTCCTCGGCAGCTGGCGCTCGACCATCATCATCGCCGCGTCGATTCCCCTCGCGGTACTGTCGGCCATCGCCCTGCTGGCGGCCACCGGGCAAACCCTCAACGTCATGACCCTCGGCGGGCTGGCGTTGGCGGTGGGGATCCTGGTGGACGACGCCACAGTGACCATCGAGAACATCAACTGGCACCTGGAACAAGGCAAGGCGGTGAAGGACGCGATCCTCGACGGCGCCAAGCAAATCGTCGGCCCGGCGTTCGTGTCCCTGCTGTGTATCTGCATCGTGTTTGTGCCGATGTTCATGCTGCAAGGCATCGCCGGCTACCTGTTCCGCCCGATGGCATTGGCGGTGATTTTCGCCATGGCCAGCTCGTTCATTCTGTCGCGAACCCTGGTGCCGACCCTGGCGATGTTCCTGCTCAAGCCGCACGTGCCGGAGCAAGGTGAAGGTCATCACCCGGAAGATGAATTCATCAACCATCACGAGGGCGACCAGCACAAACCGCAGCGCAACGCGGTGCTGCAATCGGTGCTGAATTTCCAGCAGGGTTTTGAGCGTCACTTCTCCAACGTGCGGGACGTTTATCACGGCCTGCTGACCCTGGCCCTCGGCGCCCGCAAGCGCTTCATCATCGGCTTCCTGGCGTGCATCCTCGCCTCGTTCCTGCTGCTGCCAAGCCTGGGCCAGGACTTCTTCCCGGCCACCGACGCCGGGGCCATGGCCCTGCACGTGCGCTTGCCGCTGGGCACACGTATCGAAGAGAGCGCGGCGGCCTTTGACCGGATCGAAGCGCGGATTCGCGAGATCGTTCCGGCCGACGAACTGGACACCATCGTCGACAACATCGGCATCCCGCTGAGCGGCATCGACATGGCCTACAGCAGCAGTGGCACCATCGGCCCACAGGACGGCGATATCCAGGTCACCCTGAAAAAGGACCATGCGCCCACCGCCGACTACGTGAAAAAACTGCGTGAAGCGTTGCCCGAAAGCTTCCCCGGCAGCCAGTTCGCATTCCTCCCGGCAGACATCAGCAGCCAGATCCTCAACTTCGGTTCGCCGGCCCCGCTGGACGTGAAAATCTCCGGGCGCAGCGATGAAGAAAACCGCGCCTACGCCATCGAACTGGAACGTCGCCTGAAACACATACCGGGCATTGCCGACCTGCGCATCCAGCAGTCCACCGGCTACCCGTCACTGCAAGTCAACGTGGACCGCATGCGTGCCAACGGCCTGGGCATCACCGAGCGTGACGTAACCAACAGCATGGTTGCGTCCCTGGCCGGCAGCTCGCAAACCGCACCAACGTTCTGGCTCAACCCGGCCAACGGCGTGTCGTATTCGATCGTGGCCGCAACCCCGCAGTACCGCCTCGACAGCTTGCCTTCCCTGGAAGCATTGCCGGTGACCGGTGCCGATGGGCAGTCGCAGATCCTCGGCGGCGTAGCGACCATTTCGCGGGTACAAAGCCCGGCGGTGGTGACCCACTACAACATCGAACCGACCCTGGACCTGTACGCCAACGTGCAAGGCCGCGACCTCGGCGGCGTCGCCAGCGATGTGCAAAAAGTGCTGAACGACATGGCCCCGATGCGCCCCAAAGGCGCGACCATCAGCCTGCACGGGCAGATCGATGCGCTGCATGAAGCGTTCAACGGCTTGAGCTTCGGCCTGCTCGGTGCGGTGGTGCTGATCTACCTGCTGATCGTGGTCAACTTCCAGTCCTGGACTGACCCGTTCGTGATCATCACCGCACTGCCGGCAGCGCTGGCGGGGATCGTGTGGATGCTGTTCCTCAGCGGCACGTCATTGTCGGTGCCCGCACTCACGGGGGCCATCCTCTGTATGGGCGTGGCCACCGCCAACTCGATCCTGGTGGTGAGCTTCTGCCGAGAGCGCCTGGCCGAACATGGCGATGCACTCAAGGCCGCACTGGAAGCCGGCTACACCCGTTTCCGCCCAGTCTGCATGACCGCCCTGGCGATGATCATCGGCATGTTGCCGCTGGCCTTGTCCGAAGAACAAAACGCGCCGCTGGGACGTGCCGTGATCGGCGGCTTGATCCTCGCCACCACTGCCACTTTGCTGTTTGTACCCGTGGTCTTCAGCCTGGTCCACGGTCGTCACCCTACTCGCGCTGCTGCTGGAGAAACTTCACATGTCGTCTGATCACAAACCCTCGCGCAAGCGTCTGATGCTCATGGGTGTCGGCGGCCTGACACTGGCCGCCCTGTTGGTCGCCAACGGCCTGCACGCCCGTACGATGCATGAAAAATCCGTCACCGCCTGGACCGAAACCGCCGCCGTGCCGCAGGTGCTGGTGTTCCAGCCCAAACAGAACGCGGCCGGCGACACCCTGCGCCTGCCCGCGCATCTGGAAGCCTGGAGCAAGGCACCGATTCATGCACGGGTCAGCGGTTACCTGAAAGACTGGAAAGTCGACATCGGCAGCCAGGTCAAGGCCGGGCAGATTCTCGCCGAGATCGACAGCCCCGACCTCGACCAGCAAGTGGCGCAAACCCACGCCCGCATGGTCCAGGAACAGGCCAACGCACGCCTGGCGCAAACCACCGCCACCCGTTGGAAAAACCTGCTGGACAGCCATTCGGTATCGCGCCAGGAGGCCGATGAAAAAACCTCGAATGCCCTGGCCGCCAAGGCCAACGCCCAGGCCGCCGAGGCTGACTATGCGCGGCTCTCGGCCCTGGAAGACTACAAGACCATTCGCGCGCCATTCGCCGGTGTGATCACCGCGCGCAACACCGACATCGGCCAGTTGATCAAGGCTGACAGCGACAGCGATCCGGAACTGTTCGACATCGCCGACACCCACCAACTGCGCCTCTACGTGCCGGTGCCGCAGAACTACGCTGCGGTGATTCATCCCGGGCTGGCCGCCCAACTGACGGTACCCGAGCACCCCGGCGAACACTTCAGCGCGAAGCTGATGGGCGACTCCACCGCCATCGACCGCCGCTCCGGCACCCTGCTCGCACAGTTCGTGGCCGACAACCCGGACGGCAAGTTGCTGCCCGGCGACTACGCCGAAGCCACCCTGGCGATTCCGGCGGATACCCATGGCGTGAGCATCCCGGCCAGCGCCCTGATCTTCCGCGCCGAAGGTACCCAGGTCGCGGTACTGGACGCCAAGAACCACGTGCACCTGCAAGACATCCACATCGGCCTCGACCTCGGCGAGCGCCTGGTGATTGACCAGGGCCTGAAACCCGCCGATCGCGTAGTCGACAACCCACCCGACGCACTGCGCGAAGGCGACGCCGTGCAAATGGCCGATGCCGGAGGTGCCCATGCGCCCAAGGCTTAAACCCCTCGCGGCCCTGGTATTGGTGGCACTGCACGGTTGCTCGCTGGCGCCCACCTACAAGGCGCCGACCATCGACCTGCCGGCCAAGTACCGCGAACAGACCAGCGACGGCCCGTGGCACAGCGCGCAACCGTCCGACCAACTGGCGCCGAAGTGGTGGCAGCTGTATCAGGACCCGCGCCTGAACGACCTGCAGGAACAACTGCTCAAGGCCAACCCGGACCTGGCCGCAGCGCTGGCGCATTTCGATGCGTCACAGGCGTATGCCAGCCAACTGCATGCCGGGCTGTTCCCGCAAATAACCGCCAGCGCGCAACCGTTGCGCCAGCGGCAATCGGACAATCGGCCACTGCGGGGTGATACCCAGCCTTCGGTGTACAACAGCAACACGGCGGGGTTTGCGCTGAGCTTCGATCTGGATCTGTGGGGCAAAATCCGCAACCAGGTGGCGGCTGGCGATGCACAGGCCCAAGCCTCCGGGGATGATTTGGCGGTGGCACGCCTGAGCCTGCAGCATCAGTTGGCGACGCTGTACGTGCAGCTCAACGGACTGGATGCCCAGAGCCGGATTCTCAGCAGTTCGCTGGATGATTTTGGCCAGGCGCTGAAACTGACCCGCAGCCGGTACGAGGGGCAGATCGCCTCGGAGCTCGACCTGACCCGGGCGCAGAATCAGCTGGCTGAAGCACAGGCGCAGCTTGACGATGTGCGCGGTCAACGCAATCTCACCGAGCATGCGATTGGTGAATTGGTGGGCGTATCCGCCAGTGAATTCCAGCTGCCGCCGAGCCAGCAATTGATCGCGCTGCCGGGGATTCCGCAACAACTGCCGAGCCACCTGCTGCAACGCCGGCCGGATATCGCGGCAGCCGAGCGACGGGTGTTTGCGGCCAACGCGAATATCGGCGTGGCCAAGGCGGCGTGGTACCCGGATTTCAGTTTGACCGGCTTGATTGGCGGGCAGACCCAAGGTGTGGGCAACTTGTTCTCCGCCGCCAATCGGTATTGGGCGCTGGGGCCGCTGGTGAATCTGCCGATCTTTGATGGCGGCCGGTTGAGCGCCAATGAGCGCCAGGCCAAGGCGGAGTTTGAAGAGGCTTCGGCGCACTATCGCAGCCAGGTGTTAAGAGCCGTGCGTGAGGTGGAAGACAACCTTGGGCAACTGCGCGACTTGCAGCAGGAGGCGATGGATGAACAGGCTGCCGCGAATGCCGCCGAACACACACAGGCACTGGCGATGAACAGTTACCAGGCGGGGGCTGTGAGTTACCTGGATGTGGTGACGGCGCAGACGGCGGCGTTGCAGGCGCAGCGCACGTTGCAGGCGGTGCAGACGCGGCAGTTGCAGGCGAGTGTGGGTTTGGTGACGGCGCTGGGCGGCGGCTGGTTGCCCGACGCCTGATACCTGTCTCAAGAACGACAGTGATCAACTGTGGGAGCGGGCTTGCTCGCGAAGGCGGTGGGTCAGCACCGGATATGCTGGCTGACACACCGCCTTCGCGAGCAAGCCCGCTCCCACATTTTATCGCAGTGACTGGACGTACTCAGGCAGCCAACTTACCGCTGGCGATTGCCACCGAAGCTGCCACCATCGCCCTCAGCAACACCGCACACCCCGCCGCCAAATCATCCGGCGCCGCGTTCTCGATTTCGTTATGGCTGATGCCACCTTCACACGGCACAAAGATCATCCCCGCGGGCCCCAGTTCCGCGACGAAAATCGCGTCATGCCCTGCCCCGCTCACGATATCCATGTTCGACAACCCCAACCCATTGGCCGCATCACGCACGGCATCCACGCAGCCTTTGTCGAAGTACAGCGGCGGGAAGTCAGCGGTGGGTGTCATCTCGAATGTGAGGCCGTGCTTGGCGCAGGTCTCGTCGATCACCTTGCGCACCTGGGCAATCATCGAATCCAGCCGCGCCGGTTCCAGATGGCGGAAGTCCAGGGTCATGCGCACTTCGCCAGGAATGACGTTGCGTGAGCCCGGATACGCTTGCAGGCAACCGACGGTGCCGCAGGCGTGAGGCTGATGACCCAACGCAGCCGCGTTTACTGCAGCCACCACGGCCGCGGCACCGACCAGGGCATCCTTGCGCAGGTGCATCGGGGTCGGCCCCGCATGCGCCTCGACACCCCGCAGTTTCAGGTCGAACCATTTCTGGCCAAGGGCGCCCAGCACCACACCGATGGTTTTCTTTTCATCCTCAAGAATCGGACCTTGCTCGATATGTGCTTCGAAATATGCGCCCACCTTGTGCCCGCTCACCGGGCGTGATCCGGCATAACCAATGGCATTCAGCGCATCGCCCACGGTCACGCCGTCGGCATCCGTCTTGGCCAGCGTGTCGGCCAGGGTGAATTTCTCGGCAAACACCCCGGACCCCATCATGCAGGGAGGAAAGCGCGAGCCTTCTTCGTTGGTCCACACCACCACCTCCAGCGGCGCTTCGGTTTCCACCTTCAGGTCATTGAGGGTGCGCAATACCTCAACGCCCGCCAGCACACCAAAACAGCCATCAAACTTGCCGCCGGTGGGCTGGGTGTCGATATGGCTGCCGGTCATCACCGGCGGCAACTGGGGATTGCGCCCGGGCCGGCGGGCGAAGATATTACCGACGCCATCGATGGTCACGGTACAGCCCGCTTCCTCGCACCACTTCACAAACAGGTCGCGGGCCTGGCGGTCGAGGTCGGTCAGGGCCAGGCGGCAGACGCCGCCCTTGGGGGTCGCGCCGAGCTTGGCGAGTTCCATCAGAGACAGCCACAGACGATCGCGGTTGATGTGCTGATGGGTGGATTGCAGAACGTCTATGGCAGCGTTCATGGGGATCTCCTCAGGCAGTAGTTCTTATGAATTTGACCAGACTCTCACTGGAGGACTGCGATCAAAAATGTGAGAGCGGGCTTGCTCGCGAAGGCGGTGATTCAGCTAACACATCTGGCGACTGGCACACCGTATTCGCGAGCAAGCCCGCTCCCACATTTGATTGCATTCCACATCGATTAAAGCGGTGTTTTCACCGCGACCACACGAGCCCCGCGCTTCATGCAGAGGGCGTAATACAACAGGCCACCGAGCGCCGAGCCGGTGAACCAGCCATAGCTGTAGAACCAGCTGAACGCATCGCTGCCCAGGGACAGCAACGTCAGCACCACCGGCACGCCAAACGCCAGGAAGCCATGCCAGTTCCACGCCGGGTACACGTCATCACGATACAAACCGGCGAGGTCCAGTTGCTGTTTCTTGATGATGAAATAGTCCACCACCATGATCCCGGCGATCGGCCCCAAGAGGCTTGAGTAACCCAGCAACCAGTTGGAATAGACGGTTTCCAGGCTCACGTCGGAAATGATCAGCCCGAGCTTTTTCAGCAGTTCGTGGGCCATCAGCGCCAGGCCCACCAGGCCGGTGAGCACCACCGCCGTGGTGCGGTTGATCAGCTTGGGGGCGATGTTCTGGAAGTCGTTGGTGGGCGAGACGATGTTCGCCGCGGTGTTGGTGGACAAGGTGGCGATGATGATCAGCGCCATCGCCACGGCCACCCACACCGGGCTCTGGATATGACCGATCAGGGTCACCGGGTCGGAGACGCTGACGCCCACCAGTTTCACCGAGGCGGCGGTCATGATCACGCCGAGGGCGGCGAACAGGAACATGGTCAGCGGCAGGCCGAATATCTGCCCGAGGATCTGGTCTTTCTGGCTCTTGGCGTAGCGGCTGAAGTCGGGGATGTTCAACGACAAGGTGGCCCAGAAACCTACCATCGCCGTCAGGCCCGCCATGAAGTAGCCGGTGAGGCTGGCGCCTTCGGGACGTTTGGGCGGGATGGCCATCAACTCGGTCAGCGACACATTCGGCAGCGCCCACACCAGCAGCCCGATACCCACCGCCACCAGCAGCGGTGCCGACAGGGTTTCCAGCCATTTGATCGACTCGGCGCCACGCAATACCACCCACAGGTTCAGGGTCCAGAAGATCATGAAGCCGATCACTTCACCGGTGCCACCAAGGGACTTCCAACCCTCGAAAATCGACCCCAGGAACAGGTGGATCGCCAGGCCGCCAAACATCGTCTGGATACCGAACCAGCCACACGCCACCAACGCGCGGATCAGGCACGGCACGTTGGAGCCGAGCACGCCGAAGGACGAGCGCAGCAACACCGGAAACGGGATGCCGTACTTGGTACCGGGGAAGGCGTTGAGGGTCAGCGGGATCAGCACCACGATATTGGCCAGCAGGATCGCCATCAGCGCCTCGCCCACCGACAACCCGAAGTACGCGGTGAGCACGCCGCCCAGGGTGTAGGTCGGCACACACACCGACATGCCGATCCACAGCGCGGTGATATGCCACTTGTTCCAGGTGCGTTCGCGCACCTTGGTCGGTGCCATGTCGTGGTTGTAGCGGGGGCTGTCGAGGACGTCGGGGCCGGCGTCGAGTTCGTACAGGCCGTTGCGCTCAATGACTTGCGATCTGTTCTGTTGCATGGCCGCTCCACGGTTTTTTCGAATTATTTTTGCTCATCCCGTGACGTGCACGGGATGGCCGGAGTACCTCGTTGACAACATGACATCCGGGACCCGGCCAACCGCCACCGCACTCAATAACCGTGCCGTAAACCGTCAACCTGCCCGCACCGCTTGTATAACTTGCTGATGTTTATCAGCTTTATTGTCTCGACCGAAGAGCCCCTCGTTACTTTCAGCGTTACTCAGGCCAAATAACGCAGAAGTTGTCCGAACCCTCAGGACTCAATCTGGTGCAACACAATTATTTTTATTTACCGGCCCCGTCAAGAGGCATGTCTCAAGCGTCTGATTTGCAATAGGAAATGTTGCTCATATTGGGAACCTGTCAAGTGCGTCAAAATGGTGAGAGGCCGCTACATTTTGGTGATTTTGATTTTTTATCGTTAAAATTCAATTACTTAATAAAGATATAAGCTTATAAAAAATATTCTTGCTCATTCGAAAAACTCGGGCTAGTTTCTATTCCTGTCACCGCTGACAGGAATTAATTTTCCAGCGGCGCGATGCATGACAACACTTAGAACTGGCACAAGCCGGTCAAGCCTGTGAGGAACTCGACATGTCGCTGTTGATCCGTGGCGCTACCGTTATTACCCATGATGAAAGTTACCGAGCCGATGTTTTATGCGCAGACGGTCTAATCCGCGCCATTGGCACTGATCTGGATATTCCCGCCGGCACCGAGATACTCGACGGCAGCGGTCAATACCTGATGCCCGGCGGCATCGACCCCCATACCCATATGCAGTTGCCCTTCATGGGCACCGTGGCCAGTGAAGATTTTTTCAGTGGCACGGCCGCCGGGTTGGCGGGCGGCACCACGTCGATCATCGACTTCGTGATTCCCAACCCGCAGCAATCCCTGCTGGAAGCCTTCCATCAGTGGCGCGGCTGGGCCGAGAAGTCGGCGTCCGACTACGGCTTTCACGTCGCCATTACCTGGTGGAGCGAGCAGGTCCGCGAGGAAATGGCCGAGCTGGTGAGCCAACACGGCATCAACAGCTTCAAGCATTTCATGGCGTACAAGAACGCGATCATGGCCGCCGACGACACCTTGGTGGCGAGTTTCGAACGCTGCCTGGAACTGGGTGCGGTACCGACGGTGCATGCCGAAAACGGCGAGCTGGTGTATCACCTGCAACGCAAGCTGATGGCCCAGGGCATTACCGGGCCTGAAGCGCATCCGTTGTCGCGGCCTTCGCAGGTGGAAGGTGAAGCCGCCAGCCGGGCGATCAGGATTGCCGAAACCATCGGCACGCCGCTGTACCTGGTGCACGTGTCCACCAAGGAAGCGCTGGATGAAATCACCTACGCCCGCAGCAAGGGCCAGCCGGTGTACGGCGAAGTATTGGCCGGGCATCTGCTGCTGGACGACAGCGTGTATCAACACCCCGACTGGCAGACCGCCGCCGGCTATGTGATGAGCCCGCCCTTCCGCCCGCGCGGGCATCAGGAGGCACTGTGGCATGGCCTGCAATCGGGCAACCTGCACACCACCGCCACCGACCATTGCTGCTTCTGCGCCGAGCAAAAAGCCGCCGGGCGGGATGACTTCAGCAAAATTCCCAATGGCACTGCCGGTATCGAAGACCGCATGGCGCTGTTGTGGGATGAGGGCGTGAACACTGGGCGCTTGTCGATGCAGGAATTCGTTGCGCTGACGTCTACCAACACCGCGAAGATCTTCAACCTGTATCCACGCAAAGGAGCGATCCGCGTGGGGGCCGATGCTGACCTGGTGCTGTGGGACCCGCAAGGCACACGGACCATTTCCGCGAAGACTCACCACCAGAAAGTCGACTTCAACATCTTCGAAGGCAAGACCGTGCGCGGCGTGCCGAGCCATACCATCAGCCAGGGCAAGCTGGTCTGGGCGGATGGGGATTTGCGCGCCGAACGGGGTGCGGGTCGGTATATCGAACGGCCGACGTATCCGCCGGTGTTTGAGCAGTTGAGCAAGCGGGCGGAGCGTTCCAGGCCGGTTGCTGTGAAACGCTGAGGCCGCCATTCGCGAGCAAGCCCGCTCCCACATTCGCCCCCATTCCAACAGGATAAATGCAGTCGAATGTGGGAGCGGGCTTGCTCGCGAAGAGGCCGGTACCGGCAACAAAAAAACCACTGCCCACCAGAGGCAGCACCTCAAAAACCGTGAGGCCAATACCGTGATCCAGACCCTGAACCATCTTCCCCACCCCCATGAAGATGCGGCGGCCCTCGCCGCGCATTTCACCGACCTGGCGCCGCCGCTCAATGCCCGGCAAGCCCAACTGGAAGCCTCGCGCTGCCTCTACTGCTACGACGCGCCGTGCGTCAACGCGTGCCCCAGCGAGATCGATATCCCGTCGTTCATCCGCAATATCCACACGGAGAACGTCCAGGGCGCCGCGCAGAAGATTCTCTCGGCGAATATCCTCGGCGGCAGTTGCGCCCGGGTCTGCCCGACGGAAATCCTCTGCCAGCAAGCCTGCGTGCGCAACAATGCCGAGGAATGCGCCCCGGTGCTGATCGGCCTGTTGCAGCGTTACGCGGTGGACAACGCGCACTTCAGCGAACACCCGTTCCAGCGCGCCGCGCCCACCGGCAAGCGCATCGCGGTGGTCGGCGCCGGGCCTGCGGGTTTGTCCTGCGCCCATCGCAGCGCCCTGCACGGCCATGACGTGGTGATTTTCGAAGCCCGGGAAAAAGCCGGTGGCCTGAATGAATACGGGATCGCCAAGTACAAGCTGGTGGATGACTTCGCGCAAAAGGAACTGGATTTCCTCCTGCAAATTGGCGGCATCGAGATCCGCCACGGCCAGCGCCTGGGCGACAACCTGACCTTGAGCGAACTGCACCAGCAGTTCGATGCAGTGTTCCTCGGCCTTGGCCTGGCTGCCAGCAAACAGCTCGGCCTGCCACACGAAGACGCCCCCGGCCTGCTCGCCGCCACCGACTACATCCGTGAACTGCGCCAGGCCGACGACCTCAGTCAACTGCCCCTGGCCGACCGTTGCATCGTGCTCGGCGCCGGCAACACGGCCATCGACATGGCGGTGCAAATGGCCCGCCTCGGTGCTCGTGACGTCAACCTGGTGTATCGCCGTGGCCTGGCTGAAATGGGCGCCACCGGCCATGAGCAGGACATCGCCAAGGCCAACCAGGTACGCCTGCTGACCTGGGCCCAGCCCGAAGAAGTGTTGCTCGACGACCAGGGCCATGTGCGCGGCATGCGTTTCGCCCGCACCCGCATGGTCGATGGCCGCCTGCAAGCCACCGGCGAGACCTTCGAACTGGCCGCCGACGCGATCTTCAAGGCCATCAGCCAAGGCTTCGACGACGAGGCGCTGCACGACCCGCTGGCCCACCAACTGCAACGCCAGGGCGATCGGATCTTCGTCAACGAACAGCTGCGCACCAGCATCCCCGGTGTGTACGCCGGCGGCGATTGCGTCAGCCTCGGCCAGGACCTCACCGTCCAGGCCGTGCAACATGGCAAGCTGGCCGCTGAAGCCATGCACGCCCAACTCATGCTGAATGTGGAGGCTGCGTAATGGCCGATCTCTCGATTGTATTCGCCGGTATCAAAGCCCCCAATCCGTTCTGGCTGGCCTCCGCGCCGCCTACCGACAAGGCCTACAACGTGATCCGCGCCTTTGAAGCAGGCTGGGGCGGCGTGGTCTGGAAAACCCTCGGCGAAGACCCGGCAGCGGTCAACGTCTCATCGCGCTACTCGGCGCACTTTGGTGCCAACCGTGAAGTGCTCGGCATCAATAACATCGAGCTGATTACCGACCGCTCCCTGGAGATCAACCTGCGGGAAATCACCCAGGTGAAAAAGGACTGGCCGGACCGCGCGCTGATCGTGTCGCTGATGGTGCCGTGTGTTGAAGAATCCTGGAAACACATCCTGCCGCTGGTGGAAGCCACAGGCTGCGACGGCATCGAGCTGAACTTCGGCTGCCCCCACGGCATGCCGGAACGCGGCATGGGCGCGGCGGTGGGCCAGGTGCCGGAGTATGTGGAACAGGTGACGCGCTGGTGCAAGACCTATTGCTCGCTGCCGGTGATCGTCAAGCTCACGCCGAACATCACCGACATACGCGTGGCGGCGCGGGCAGCGTATCGCGGGGGCGCGGATGCGGTGTCGCTGATCAACACCATCAACTCCATCACCAGTGTCGACCTGGAGCGCATGGTCGCCCTGCCGATGGTCGGCACCCAAAGCACCCACGGGGGTTACTGCGGCTCGGCGGTGAAACCCATCGCACTGAACATGGTGGCGGAGATTGCCCGGGACCCACAGACACAAGGCTTGCCGATCTGCGGGATTGGCGGGATTGGCAACTGGCGCGATGCAGCGGAATTCGTCGCGCTGGGCTGCGGCGCGGTGCAGGTGTGCACGGCGGCGATGCTGCATGGGTTTCGGATTGTCGAAGAAATGAAGGACGGGCTGTCGCGGTGGATGGACAGCCAGGGTTACAGCAGCCTGCAGGAATTTTCCGGGCGGGCGGTGGGCAATACGACGGATTGGAAGTACCTGGATATCAATTACCAGGTGATCGCCAAAATTGACCAGGCGGCATGTATTGGCTGTGGGCGTTGCCATATTGCCTGTGAAGACACGTCGCACCAGGCGATTGCCAGCTTGAAGCAGGCGGATGGGACACATAAATACGAGGTGATCGATGATGAGTGCGTGGGGTGCAACCTGTGCCAGATCACCTGCCCGGTGGCGGACTGTATCGAGATGGTGCCGGTGGATACCGGAAAGCCGTTTTTGAACTGGACGCAGGACCCGAGGAACCCCTACCGCGAGGCGGTGTAGCCTGAATGATCGTTCCCACGCTCCGCGTGGGAATGCATCCGTTGACGCTCCGCGTCACGACCTTAAGAACGGACGCAGAGCGTCCAGGCGGCATTCCCACGCGGAGCGTGGGAACGATCTAGGGCTCCAACCCGATCCCCCGCAGGATCACACTCGTCACCGTCTGCACCGCCCGCTCAAACTGCATGTCCGACAACGGCTGATGGTCATTCAGGATCTTCACCTGATGATCAAAGTCGGCATAGTGCTGGGTCGACGCCCAGATCATATACAGCAGGCTCGACGGCTCCACCGGCAAAATCCGCTTGTCCTCCACCCACTGGCGAATCTTCGCTTCCTTCATCTTGGCCCAGTCATACAGGCTCACATCCAGCGCCTCCCCCAGGGTTGGCGCGCCGTGGATGATTTCATTCGCCCAGACTTTCGAACCATAAGGCCGGCTGCGGGAATGTTGCATCTTGGCGCGGATGTAGCTACTGAGCACCACCCGCGGGTCGTCGAACATCTCGAAGCACAAGGCGTCCTGCTTCCACACCTCGAGCAGGTCGAACAACACCGCGCTGTACAGCTCGCTCTTGGTACTGAAGTAGTAATGCAGGTTGGAGCGCGGCAGTTGCACTTCTTCAGCGATGTCGGCCATGGCGGTGCTGCCATAGCCCTTCTCGGCGAAGACCTTTTCAGCCGCCAGCAGAATCTTTTCGACGTTGACCCGACGAATACCGATCTTGTGATTGCCCATAAGGGCTCCCTGACAACAACATGGCTTCAAGACTACCATCCGCTCTAGATCGCGGCGACACGCCACTGTGAAACTTCGTACAAGAACCTTCCCCGTCGATAGCGGATTGGTTAGCATCGCCATCCCCTCGAAGGATCATCCCCCATGACTATTCGACAGCGAAGCGCGTGCGACGACCCGGTGCTGGGTGCACTGTGGGAACGCTCGGTGCGCGCCACCCATGACTTTCTCAGCGAAGACGACATCCAGCGCCTGCTGCCCCTGGTACGCGACTGCTACCTGCCGATGCCCGCACTTGAAGTGTGGGTGTACGAAGATACCCAAGGCATTGGCGGCTTCGTCGGCACCGGCGGCAATAATGTCGAGATGCTGTTTATCGACCCGAACCGACGCGGCCAGGGCATCGGTCGCCAGTTGCTGGACTTCGTCCGCGCCCGCCACGACACCCTGCGGGTCGACGTGAACGAGCAGAATCCACAGGCCGTGGGTTTCTACCTGCACTATGGTTTTATCCAGACCGGGCGCTCGCCCGTCGATGGCGAAGGCAAGCCCTTCCCCTTGTTGCACATGGCACTACCGAACGACTGACTCTCACCTGAAGGTATTGAACAATGTTGATCAAGAAGACCCTCACCACCGTTGCCCTGCTCGCTTCCCTGCTGGGCGCCTCGGCCGCGTTTGCCCACGCCCACCTGAAAAGCTCGGAGCCTGCCGCCGACAGCAGCGTCGCCGCGCCCAAGGACCTGCGCCTGACGTTCAGCGAAGGCGTTGAAGCGACCTTCACCAAGGTATCCCTGAGCAAGGACGGCACCGAAGTCGCGATCAAGGGCCTGGAAACCCCGGACGCCGACAAGAAAGTATTGGTGGTGACACCGGCCGCACCCTTGGCCGCCGGCACCTACAAAGTGGTGTGGAACGCGGTCTCGGTGGATACCCACAAGAGCAACGGTGAATACAGCTTCAAGGTCGGCCAATAATCCATGGCCACCCTGCTGGTGCTGTGCCGTTTCCTGCATTTCATCGTCGTGCTGTTGATGTTCGGGGCCTGTGTGTTCAGGCCCTGGCTGCTGGGCGCGGGACCGCAACCGGTGCTGGACCGCCAACTGTCGCGCATCACCCAAGGGTTGGCGTGGCTGGCATTGGTGTCGGGGGTGGCGTGGCTGCTGTTGATCAGCGCGAGCATGGCCGGTGTCGGGCTGGGCGCGCTGGAATGGTCGACCGTGCAGTTGGTGCTGGGCAAAACCTTCTTCGGCCAGGTCTGGACCTGGCACTTGCTACTGAACGTGCTGCTGGTGCTGGGCCTGATGACGCCGTGGAAAGCGTTGCGCCTGCCGCTCTGTGCATTGCTGCTGGCGACACTGGCACCGGTGGGCCATGGCGCCATGCTCAATGGCATGGCCGGACAGTTGCTGATCCTCAATCAGGTGGTGCACCTGGTGTGTGTCGGTGCCTGGCTGGGCGGCCTGCTCCTGCTGGTGTTGATCCTCAGGCAATCGCCCCGCTATCCGTTGGAACCGATCCTCAAGCGCTTCAGTGGCATCGGTTATGGCCTGGTGACAGGGCTGCTGGTGACCGGATTGATCAACGTGCGGGTGCTCACCGGGCAGTTCTGGCCGACGCCCTTGTTCACAGGGTTCGCCCTGATCCTGTTGATCAAGGTGCTGCTGGTGTTCGGCATGCTCGCCCTGGCGCTCCTGAACCGCCTGCGGATTCACAACTGTGAGCAGCGGCTGCCTGCCTTGAAGGCCAGCGTGATGATTGAATGGTTACTAGGTGTTTCAGCGGTAGCCGCCGTTTCGCTGCTTGGCACCTTGCCGCCCATGGTTGCAGCGGGATAACTCCTCCCCCACTGACTCTCTTCACGCAGGGAGTCATCGTATAACTTTCGATTGACAACCCCCTGAAACCTCGCAAATATCGCCCTCAATGTTGTACGACAACGTATAACAAAAAATAAAAACAACAAAAAGACAAGGGAGCGTCACTGTGAGCCAACACGTCCGCCAGTTCTCCGGCACCACCCGTTTTGCCGCCATCGGTTTGAGCAGCCTGGCCTTTACCCTCCCCGCCACCGCCTCGGCAGAAGGCTTCATCGATGACGCCACCGCCACGCTCAACCTGCGCAACGCCTACTTCAACCGCAACTTCACCAACCCCGCCTACCCCCAGGGCAAGGCCGAGGAGTGGACGCAAAACTTCATTCTCGATGCCAGGTCCGGCTTCACCCAAGGCACCGTCGGTTTCGGCCTGGACGTGCTGGGCCTGTACTCGCAGAAACTCGACGGCGGCAAAGGTACCGCCGGCACCCAACTGCTGCCGACCCGCAGCGATGGCCGCCCTGCCGATAACTTCGGGCGCCTGGGCGTGGCGCTGAAAACCAAGCTGTCGAACACCGAATTGAAAGTCGGCGAATGGATGCCGGTACTGCCGATCCTGCGCTCGGATGACGGCCGCTCACTGCCGCAAACGTTCCGCGGCGGCCAGGTAACGTCCAGGGAAATCGCCGGCCTGACCTTGTATGGCGGCCAGTTCCGCGGCAACAGCCCGCGCAACGACGCGAGCATGGATGACATGTTTCTCAACGGCAAAGCCGCATTCACCTCGGACCGCTTCAACTTCGGCGGCGGCGAATACACCTTCAACGACAAGCGCACCCAGGTTGGCGTGTGGTACGCCGAACTCAGTGACATCTACCAGCAACAGTATTTCAACCTGACCCACAGCCAGCCCGTGGGCGACTGGACCCTGGGCGCCAACCTCGGGTTCTTCACCGGCAAGGAAGACGGCAAGGCCCTGGCCGGCGACCTCGACAACAAAACCGCGTTCGCCCTGCTCTCGGCCAAATACAAAGGCAACAGCTTCTATATCGGCCTGCAGAAACTCAGCGGCGACAGCGCCTGGATGCGGGTCAACGGCACCAGCGGCGGCACCCTGGCCAACGACAGCTACAACGCCAGCTACGACAACGCCAAGGAAAAATCCTGGCAGGTGCGGCACGACTTCAACTTCGTGGTACTGGGCATTCCCGGGTTGACCATGATGAACCGCTACATCAGTGGCGATAACGTGCACACCGGGGCGATCACCAATGGCAAGGAGTGGGGCCGTGAGTCGGAACTGGCCTACACGGTACAAAGCGGTCCACTGCGGGACCTGAATGTGCGCTGGCGCAACGCAACGATGCGCCGGGATTTCAGTACCAACGAGTTTGATGAAAACCGGATATTCATCAGTTACCCGCTGTCGTTGTTATAGCGGTTTACAAACAACCGGAAAGGCTTTTGTGGCGGGGGAGATTGCTGTGGGGGGAGCTTGCCGTGGGGAGGGAGCTTGCTGTGGGGGGGGGGGGGGG